>CANIRI010000201.1 GCA_947469815.1 Comamonadaceae bacterium
CGATACGCTGGCAAACACTACCTCGAGCAGCATGATGATGGAGGTGGTGTTGGCGGGCAGGCGCGAGGCACCGTATTGCAGGGTGGAATTGGCGATGATGATGGCCACGGTCAGCAGCAGCACGCCGACCACCCATTCGGTCGCCAATGGTGGCACCGCTTGCACCATGCCGAACTGCATGCCCACCAGCGCGGCCAGCAGACAACCCAGTCCGCCGCCGCCAAACATGGCCAGTGCGTTGGCCACCGGCGGCGCATCGCGCAGCTTGCGCAGCATGATGTTGACCATGGCAAAGCTCAGGCCACCCAACAGGCCCAGCGCATCGGCAAAACTCTCGGGCACCGGCCAGGGCGAGTCCGGGGTTTTGAGCACAACGACCATGCCCCCGAGCGCGAGACCTAAGCGGGCCAATGCACCGGCATTGGGTTTTTCTCCCAAAATCGGCCAGGCCAGCAAAACCACCCAGGCGGGCATCAGGTAGGTCAACAGCGTCACCCGCACCACATCGCCGATGACCACGCCCCAGCTGAAACCCACGTTGGTGCCGCCCGCGGCCAAGGCCAGCAGCCACAACCAGCGGTGCGCCAGGAAGGCGCGCCAGATGCGCGGAAACAAAATGAAAATGCCGGCACATGCCAGCGCATCCACCATGACGGTGGCCCACATGGGATGCAGGCCCCAACCTTGCAGGTAGCGCAGCGGCCACCAGATCAGGCCGTAATTCAGCGCGTTGATGACCAGGCCGGCAACGGCCAGTAAGGGAATCAGGGCAACAGGCGGGGATCGCACAAGGGCTTGGGGCCTCTAGCCGTGGGCGGAGTCGTCGCGGGCGATTTGCAGCAATTGCTCGACTTCGGGGCCATGGACGCGCAGGTTGTTGGCATGCCAGACCTGGATACGCCACATCAATACCGCCACCAATATGCCGAAGCCGCTGATCGCACCAAAGGCCGACACGCCCTCGCCCGTGGCCCAGGCATAGAGCCCGCCTAGGACCAAAATGCAAGCCTGCTCATTGAAGTTTTGCACCGCAATCGAGCGACCCGCGCCCATCAGGTTGTGGCCACGGTGCTGCAGCAGCGCATTCATGGGCACCACCAGATAACCACCCAGCGCGCCAAGCAAAACAAGAAAAGGCGCGGCCAGCCAGACGTTGTCGATCAGGTTGAGCAGCAGCACCAGCAAGCCCATGCCGATACCCAGCGTCATCAAGCGCGGTGCATCCTCCAGGCGGCAGCGCACCGACGCGACAACCGCACCGACCGCCGTGCCCAAGGCCACCACGCCCACCAGGGTCGAGGCCTGGGTCACCGTGTACCCCAGCGCCGCACCCGCCCATGCCAGCACGATGTAGCGCAGGTTGCCGCTGACGCCCCAGAACAAGGTGGTGGTGGAGAGCGAAATCTGACCCAGCTTGTCGCGCCACAAACTGCGGTTGCAGCGCCAAAAATCCGGCAGCAAAATCATGGGGTTGCGCGGCAGGGGGCGCATTTCCACGCCGGTATCCGGAATCCGGTTGTTGAACCAGGCAGCGACCAAATACAAAAGAACCAACACGCAAATAGCGACTTCCGGCGCGGTATCGATGCTGGTATCCAGAAGCGGCAGGTCCCATGACATCAGCCACGGCGCGATGTTGGGGCCAATCAATTGGCCGCCCAGCAAAACGCCCAGGATGATGGAAGCAATCGTCAGGCCCTCGATCCAACCGTTGGCCTTCACCAGTTGGGACGCGGGCAGCAGCTCGGTAAGGATGCCGTATTTGGCCGGTGAATACGCCGCCGCGCCCAGGCCGACGATGGCGTACGCCAGCAGAGGATGGCCGCCAAACAACATCATCAGGCAGCCCACAATCTTGATGCCATTGCTCACCAACATGACCTGCCCCTTGGGCCAGGCGTCTGCAACCGCGCCCACGAAGGGGGCCAAGACCACATAAAACAAGGCAAACAGCGGCACCAGCGAGGCCTGCTGCCACTCGGCCGCATTGGCATCGCGCAGCAGCTGCACCGCCGCCACAAACAGTGCGTTGTCCGCCAGCGAGCTGAAAAACTGCGCGGACATGATGGTGAAAAAACCGCGTTTCATACCGTAGCTGGGGAAGTCTGGTGCATGGGAGAAGGGCTCGGGTCGGCGCGGGGCAGCGGTCGCGTGCGCGCCGCTGCAAAAGGGTGCGCGGGTTATAGCATGGGCGTAAATGCCACAATTCCGCGCGGTGCAAGCCCTGTTTGCCCGAACCACACGCCATGCCCCGCCCGATTCTTGCCACCATCCACACCGCAGCCCTGCGCGCGAATTTGCAGGCCTTGCGGCTGCATGCGGGCGATGCCCGTGTATGGGCCGTGGTCAAGGCGAATGCCTACGGGCACGGCATTGAGCGTGTGTTCGACGGCCTGCATGCGGCCGACGGCTTCGCGCTACTCGATTTGGCCGAGGCCCAGCGTCTGCGTGCGTTGGGCTGGCGCGGACCGATTCTTTTATTAGAGGGTGTGTTTGACGCCCGCGACCTGGAATTGTGCTCGCGGCTGGGGCTGTGGCACACGGTGCATTGCGAAGCGCAAATCGACATGCTGGCAGCGCATAAAACCCACGAACCGCACCGCGTATTTTTGAAAATGAACAGCGGCATGAACCGCCTGGGCCTGCGCCCCGCGCAGTTCCGCGCTGCCTGGGCGCGTCTGGACGCCTTGCCGCAGGTCGATGAAATTTCGCTGATGACGCACTTCAGCGACGCCGACGGCGCACGCGGCATCGCCGAGCAGTTCGCCGTGTTCAACGCCGCCTGTGGCGACCTGCCGGGCGAACGCTGCCTGTGCAACAGCGCCGCCCTGCTGCGCTTTGGCGCTGACGCGCAGGTGGCATCCGACTGGGTCCGCGCCGGCATTGCCTTGTACGGCAGCGCCCCTGATTTCCCTGCCAACGGTGACTGGGGCCTGGAGCCCACCATGAGCCTGCGCACGAAAATCATCGGCATCCAGGAACTGCAGGCCGGGGACAGCGTGGGCTACGGCTCCACCTTTATGGCCGACCAATCCATGCGCATCGGCGTGGTGGCCTGCGGCTACGCCGATGGCTATCCGCGCCATGCGCCCACCGGCACGCCGGTGTTGGTGGGCGGTTTGCGCAGCAGGATTGTGGGCCGGGTCAGCATGGACATGCTGACCGTGGACTTGTCGGACGCGCCGCAGACGGGCATCGGCACCGAGGTCACTCTGTGGGGCCGCAGCGCAGGTGGGCAGTTGCTGGGCATCGACGAAGTCGCTGCCAGAGCCGGAACGGTTGGTTATGAATTGATGTGCGCGCTGGCAGCCCGCGTTCCGGTGGCGGTGGATGCGGGTACCGTGGGCAGCTGACGGGGCTGTTCATTTATCCAGTACCATGCCCCATGGCTAAAGAAAAATCCCAATTTGTCTGTTCCGATTGCGGTGGCACCAGCCCCAAGTGGTTGGGCAAGTGCCCCGCTTGCGGCGCGTGGAACAGCCTGGTCGAGGGCATAGCCCCGCAGCAAGGTGAAACCAAAAACCGCTTCGCCGCGCTGAGCGCCACCGCCGAAGTGGCGGTGCTGGCGGACATCGAAGCCAACGAAGTCGAGCGTAGCCCCACCGGCCACGAGGAGCTGGACCGGGTGCTGGGCGGCGGCATCGTCGAAGGCGGGGTGGTGCTGATTGGCGGCGACCCCGGTATCGGCAAATCGACCTTGCTGCTGCAGGCGCTGGACTCGCTGCAGCGCCAGGGCAAAAGCACTTTGTATGTCACCGGCGAAGAAAGCGGCGCGCAAGTGGCGCTGCGCTCGCGCCGCCTCGGGCTGGAGCGCTCGCAGGTGCGGGTGCTGGCCGAAATCCAGCTGGAAAAAATCCTGGCCACCTTGCAAGCGCATACGCCCGACGTGGCGGTCATCGACTCGATCCAGACCGTTTATTCCGATCAGCTCAGCTCGGCCCCCGGCTCGGTGGCGCAGGTGCGGGAATGCGCCGCGCACCTGACGCGCGCGGCCAAAGCCAGCGGCACCTGCATCGTGCTGGTCGGCCATGTCACCAAAGAAGGCGCGTTGGCCGGGCCGCGCGTACTGGAGCACATGGTCGACACGGTGCTGTATTTCGAGGGCGACACGCACGGGCCGTTCCGCTTGGTGCGCGCCATCAAGAACCGCTTTGGCGCGGTCAACGAGATCGGCGTATTCGCCATGACCGAGCGGGGGCTCAAAGGCGTGTCCAACCCCAGCGCCATCTTTTTAAGCCAGCACGCTGAGCCAGTGCCAGGTAGCTGCGTGATGGTGACGTTGGAGGGCACGCGCCCTCTGCTGGTGGAGATACAGGCCTTGGTCGACAGCGGCGGGCCTTCGCCCCGGCGGCTGAGCGTCGGCCTGGACCGCGACCGCCTGGCCATGCTGCTGGCGGTGCTGCACCGGCACGCCGGAGTGGCCTGCATGGACCAGGATGTTTTTGTCAACGCCGTGGGCGGCGTGCGCATCAGCGAACCGGCGGCGGATTTGGCGGTGATGCTGTCGATAGCCTCGTCTTTGCGCGGCAAGGCCCTGCCCAAAGGTTTTTTTGCATTCGGCGAAGTGGGACTGGCCGGCGAAGTGCGCCCGGCACCGCGCGGCCAGGAGCGTTTGAAAGAAGCGGCCAAGCTGGGCTTTACCGTTGCGCTGGTTCCGAAGGCCAATGCGCCGAAAAAGGCGATAGCCGGTTTGGAGGTCCACGCGGTAGAGCGCGTCGAAGAAGCTTTGAACCTGGTGCGCAGCCTGGCGTGACATGGCTCTGCCCCTAAAATGGACGGCTAACGCTTCTTCCAGCAGCCTGTTCATAGAAAGACGCTCCCATGACCGCTATGCCGCCCTCCATGTCCGACCGCGACGGCAAAATCTGGATGGATGGCCGCATGGTCGAGTGGCGCGACGCCAAGATCCACGTTCTCACCCACACCCTGCACTACGGCTGCGGCGCTTTTGAGGGCGTACGCGCCTACAACACGGCCAGCGGCACCGCCATCTTCCGCCTCCAAGAACACACCGAGC
>CANIRI010000202.1 GCA_947469815.1 Comamonadaceae bacterium
CCGGGGTGCTGAACAAGCCAGCGGTGAGGGCAGAAACAGCCAAAGACAAAACACTGAGGGTGCGGCGCATGAAACGACTCCAGGTAACGAAACTTGGGAGCAGTGTAGCTCAAATGCGAATCATTATCATTTGATAAATATCAAATTCCCCTGCCGGAAGGGCGGTTTTTGTCCAGGCGGCTCAGTGTCGGCGCAGTGTGCGGCTGAGCAAAATGACGGGTAGCAAGCCCACCAAAACCAAAGCCAGCGAGGGCAAAGCCGCTTCGCCCAGGCGCTCGTCGCGGGCCAGTTGGTAGGCCATGACGGCCAAGGTGTCGGTGTTGAAGGGGCGCAGCACCAAGGTGGCGGGCAGCTCTTTCATCACGTCCACCAGCACCAGCAGCGTCGCGGTGGCCACCGGTTTTTTCAGCAAAGGCCAATGCACGCGGCGCACCAGCGAAAAGCCGGATGTGCCCAACATGCGCGCACTGTCGTCCAGCGAAGCCGGCACACGCGCATAGCCGCTTTGCACCGATTGCAAAGCCACGGCCACAAAGCGCACCAGGTATGCCCACACCAAGCCCAACACCGTGGCGGTCAGCCAGAAGCCCACGCCCGACTGTGGCCAAGTGGCTTGCACCCAACCCACAGGCAAGAGCAAGCCCACCACAATGACAGCGCCCGGCACGGCATAACCCAAGCTGACCACGCCCGTGACTTGGCGCGTCAGCCAGTTGGGGTGCAGGCGGGCTTGTGCGGCCAGCAGCAAAGCCGCGCCCACAGCCAGCAGCGCCGTTATGCCACCCAGCGACACGCTGGTGAGCGACCATTGCACAAAGCGTGACCACGGCAAATCCAACAAGCCATCGCCTTGTAACAAGGCGCGGAACATGAATATCACGGGCAAGACAAATCCGCACAAGACAGGCAGCATGCAAATCATCCACATCACCGCAGCAGATACGCCATGCAACTTCAAGGGTTGCGATTCAGTGCCGTGGCGATCAACGCTGGTGCTGGAAAAACGCAAGCGCGATTGGGCGCGTTGTTCGGCCGCCAACAAAATCACCACCACAACCAAAAGCAGGGTGGCCAGTTGTGCGGCGGCGATGCGGTTGTCCATCACCAGCCACGCTTTGTAAATCCCGGCGGTGAAGGTTTGAATGCCAAAGTAGCTCGACACGCCAAAGTCGGCCAAGGTTTCCATCAGGGCCAAAGCTGTGCCCGCTGCAATGGCGGGGCGCGCCAGAGGCAAGGCCACGCGCAGGATGCGGCGTGACAGCGGGGCGCCCAGCAAACGCGCCGCTTCCATCAAATGGTTGGCACGCTCCGATAGCGCAGTGCGGGCGAGCAAATACACATACGGATACAGCGCGAGGGTGAACACACAGGCCGCACCCCACACATTGCGCACCTCGGGAAACACGCGGCCCTGCAGGCCAAAGGTCTCACGCGTGGTGGTTTGCAGCGGGCCGCTGAATTGCAAGTAGTCGGTGTAGGCATAGGCCACCACATAAGCGGGCATGGCCAGTGGCAAGAGCAGCGCCCATTCGAAACTGCGGCGCATCGGAAAGTCAAATAACGTGACGGCGGCCGCAGAAACCGTACCCATGCTGACCACGCCCACGCTCACCAACACGCACAGTAATAGCGAGGTTCCCACATAGTCGGGCAGAACCGTGCGGGCCATCTCGCCCAAGATATCGCCCGATTCCGTGTTCCACTGCGCCCATGAAAACAGCACGGTGAGCACCGGCAGTGCCAACAGCAATGCCAGCACGGCCAACACGCAGCGCAACAACAGGCGGGAGCTCAAAACCATGGGGCATTGTAGGTAGCCGCACCAGGCAGGGCCAACAAACGCCCGTCCCTACAATGGAGACATGTTCTTAGATGTCGCCCAGCTCTCCGTTAGCTACCCAGAGCGCAGCCGTCCCTCGGTGGACTGCGTAACCCTGAGTCTGCGTGCTGGCGAAATGGGCGTGCTCATTGGCCCATCGGGCTGCGGCAAAACCACGTTGTTGCGCGCGGTAGCCG
The DNA here is from genome assembly GCA_947469815.1 of Comamonadaceae bacterium. Classification (GTDB taxonomy): domain Bacteria; phylum Pseudomonadota; class Gammaproteobacteria; order Burkholderiales; family Burkholderiaceae_C; genus Allorhodoferax. The sequence continues at coordinate 2,017 of CANIRI010000202.1, forward strand.
GTCTTGAGCCAGTGGGTGCGGGTGAAATCCGCTTGGCCCAATCGGTGGTCAGCAGTGCCAGTGTGCATGTCGCCCCCGAGGCCCGTCGCATCGGCATGGTATTCCAAGACTACGCCCTTTTCCCCCATTTAAGCGTGCACGACAACGTGGGATTTGGCTTGCACAAGCAGCCGCGTGCCGCGCGCGAAGCGCGTGTGCGCGAGGTGCTGGCCTTAGTCGGGTTGAGCACCAGCGCACAGCGTTACCCGCATGAGTTGTCGGGCGGTCAGCAGCAGCGTGTGGCCTTGGCCCGTGCCTTGGCACCCCAACCGCAACTGTTGCTCTTAGACGAGCCGTTCTCCAACTTGGATGTGGAGTTGCGCGAGCGCTTGGCTTTGGAAGTGCGCGGTATTTTGAAAGAGGCACAAACCACCGCGCTGTTTGTGACGCACGACCAAATGGAAGCCTTTGCCATTGGCGATGTGATTGGCGTCATGTCCGAAGGCCGCTTGCACCAATGGGACGATGCTTACACGCTGTACCACCGACCCGCGACACGCTTCGTGGCCGAGTTCATTGGCCATGGTGTGTTCACGCACGCAACTCTGCAAGAGGTGAATAAGCAAGTCGTGGTGCACACACCCATGGGCGATTTGGTGGATGTGGCGGAGTGCCCACTGCCCTCTATGTTTGCCTCGGGTGAGTGCGATGTGCTGCTGCGGGCTGACGACATCGTGCACGACGACGACGCAGCGGTGAAGGCCGAGATCATCCGCAAATCATTTCGTGGCTCCGAGTTTTTGTACACCTTGCGTTTGAAGACGGGCGAAACGGTGATGGCCCATGTGCCCAGTCACCACGACCACAAGGTGGGCGAATGGATTGGTATTCGCGCCGAGGTGGACCATGTGGTCACGTTCGATCGCGGTCCCCAGATCCTTGCGCCATGAACGCCAGCATTTTTTCGGCGAAGTCCTGCGGGTACTCAAAGTAGGGCAGCGCGCCGGAGTCGAACACGGTGAATTGCCAATTGGCATGTGCGGCAAAGCGTGCTTTGCCCCGGTAGTCGACAAAATCACCGCGCACGCCGTGGCTCATCCAGACCGGCAGGCGCAGTTGGTCGTAGATCGTGGTGATGTCGGCGCTGAACATCTGCGCTGACAAAAAACACAGGGGTGCGTGCTCTGCGCCGTGCTCGCGCGTGGTCCAGACCGCATAGTCGTACATCGTTTCATCAATAGCGCGCGAACCCCAGGTCTTGTTCAGGAAATAACGGATCACGCCCGGTCGGGTGAGGCCTTTGAACAGTGCGCGCCCCCAACCGGGGCCTTTCAACAGCGTCAACAACCAGTTCTGGCCGTAGGTGCTGCCCGGGGGCCCCTGCCGCAGCCGCAAGCCGCTAAACCCGGTAGGACTGACCAGCGACAGGGTTCTGAACGTCGCCGGCTGTTCAACCGCGGCGCGCGCCAGAAACTCACACGACAGGGACGCGGCGAAGGCGTCTGTGGCCTGTTCTGGGTGTTGCGCGCGGATGTAGGCAGCCAGGTCCAGAATCGCGTCGGTCATCAGGCGCGCCGTATACAGGCGCTCGGTGCGCTCGGAGGCTCCGTAGCCGGGCAAGTCAATGGCGTAGACCGTGCGGTGCCGGCCCATGCGCTCGAACACCGTCCGCACCTCGGCCGCGCTGGCAGACGCGTTCACGGTATGCACCAGCAGCAGGGGCCTGCCTTGTCCCGTGACATACGCGCTCAGGCCCCCAGACTTACTGGGAATGGCGTGCAGGAGGCCGCTGAGTGCTTGCATGAATTTGAGTCGCCCCGGGTTTTGTGGAGGCCAATGGGTTTAATGCGAGACACATGTCTCTTGGGTATCGGCAAGTTGCCGATAGTAGTGCGCTTCAGCTTCGGGGGCATGCCAGAAGCGCACAATGGTATGAAACACGCAAAAGGAAATATCTATGGAACCCCACATCGCTCAAAAATCTCCCTATGCCACACCGGTGGAGGCCGGCAAGGACTACTACTGGTGCTCCTGCGGACAAAGCAAGTCGCAGCCCTTTTGCGACGGCTCGCACAAAGGCAGCGCATTCACACCCGTGAAATACCACGCCGAGGAAACCAAGACGGTGTACTTCTGTGGATGCAAGCACAGCGCGGCCAAGCCTTTATGCGACGGTGCCCACAAGGCGCTGGCATAAACACCGCACCCTGATTGCGGTCGCGCGGGCCGGGCGCTTTCAGGCGTTCCAGGCGCCCTGTGCTTGCTCCCATCCGACGACGGCGATGGGGGACCCATCGGGTTGGATGAAGGTCAATGGCCCGAGGAAGGTCATGTAAAACTCGCTGTCCTCGGGGAAATAGGTCTGGTCATGCCGCGCGCCGGAGCACTCAAACCCGTATCCCGGTGCAACCGCTGTTTCGCCGCCGTTGGCTTTTCCACCCCGCACATCCATGCGGCCTTTGGTCAGCAAATATTCGCCAGGTCCTGCATGGATATGCGGCGCAAACGACGAGCCTTTGGGGCAATCGAATATGGCGGTCCAGGCACCATGGCCGGGTTGTACATGCAGCAATTTCCAGCGGATGCCCCCGGCGGACAGCGAAGGCGGGAAGGGGATCCAGTCCAAATCTGGGATGTGCACATATTCTTCGGCGATCTTGGATTTCATGGAATCGGTCCTCAAGGTGGTTGGTTGAACCGCGCCGATGGTCGTAGCCGGGACGCGGGCGGAGCGAGTCCGCGTGGACATGGTGCATGGATTCAAGGAGCTGCGCAACTGAGACTTACCCGCACAAGCTGGTCCGGCTTAGCAGCCCAGTTGTTGGAACAGAACGGGCACCCGGTCCAGACGCGAGAGGATGGCGTCCGGTCCCGCGGTCAATTCAGTTGCACCAACACCAAGATGTTTTTTATTCCAGCTTGCCCCTTAACAAGTATTCCATCAGCGCTTTTTGCACATGCATCCGGTTCTCGGCTTCGTCCCAGACC
>CANIRI010000203.1 GCA_947469815.1 Comamonadaceae bacterium
GCATCAACCCGGCTACCCGCGACGCTTACCACGCGCTGTTCCGGGACCACGCCGTGGACAAATATTACGAAGCCATCGCCCCCTGGAACCCCGATCTGCCATGGCCAGTGACGCGGCGCAGCCGCATCGGTGCGGCGCCGCACTTCATGCAGCAGACCGAGTTGGACGGCGCGCCCAATAGCTGGACCGAGATCGCGCCGCTGGAAGTGCATGGGGACTGGGCCCGCTACGCACTGCGGCCGCATACGGGGTTGCGCCACCAACTGCGCGTGCACATGGCCGCACTCGGCCTGCCGATTGCGGGCGACGGCATCTACCCGGTGCTCACACCCGAGGCCGCGCCGGACTATGCGCGGCCGCTGCAATTGTTGGCGCAGGCTATCGCCTTCACCGACCCCATCAGCGGGCAGGCGCAGCGCTTTGAGAGCCTGCACACGCTCAAACCATTGGCCGAGGTGCAAGCGCAATATGCGCCACACGCTTTAGCTGTCAGCCCCGCATGAGCGCCGACCAAACGCCCGCGCACACACCCGCCAGCGCCGCGCTGGCCCAGCACGCCATGCAGGCCTTTGACACCATGGTTCAGCGCAGTTCGGCCTTCACGCCGCGCGCGGGCCAGCAGGCCATGGCGCAGCGCATCGCAGACACGCTGTCCCGCGCCGATCTGGGTGAATGCGACAAGCCCACGCAGGCCATTGCGGTGCTGCAAGCCGGTACCGGCGTGGGCAAGTCGGCCGCCTACGCCAGCACGGCAGTGGCGCTGGCGCTGGCGCGCAAAACCCGGGTGATCATCTCGACCGCCACCGTGGCGCTGCAAGAGCAGCTCATGCAAAAAGACCTGCCCGCGCTGGCGCAGACCATGGATGAGCCTTTTGTGTACGCGCTGGCCAAAGGGCGCGGGCGTTATGTGTGCAAGGTGAAGCTGGAGCGGCTGGTAGGCGTGGGCAGCGCGGAGGACGATTTATTTGAAGAAGACTTTCCGGCGCAGGCGCTGGGCAGCGCTTCGCGCGAGGCGCGGGAAGAGCGGCGCACACGGCTGTATGAACACATGGCCTCGCAACTGGCGGGCGCGGGCTGGGACGGCGACCGCGACAGCCTGGCCCAAAGCCCGCAGCCCGAAGACTGGGGGCCGGTGGCGGCTGAGCGCCACAGCTGCACCGTGCGGCAATGCCCCAGCTTTAGCAGTTGCAGCTATTACCAGGCGCGTAACGCGCTGGCGCAGGCGCAGGTGATCGTGGCCAACCACGATTTGGTGCTGGCCTCGCTGGGCATGAAAACCCTGCCCGATCTGGACAACTGCCTGGTCATTTTTGATGAAGCGCACCACCTGCCTGCCGTCGCTTTGGACCAGTTCAGCAGCGCGGTCGATCTGGGCAATTTGCGCTGGCTGGACCAACTGCCCAAAGCCATGAAAGAAGTGGCCAAGGCCTTGGAGTTGGAGTTAATTGAGGACCCGGCCACCGTGGCCAGCCAGCTCAAAGGCGTGTTCAACACCCTGGCGCGCATGGTGCTGGACATGGTGCACGAGAGCACGGGCGGCAAGGATGGCACGCTGCGCTTTGCGCACGGCGTCTTGCCCGATGCCCTGCACGAGCCGGTGAGCCAAATGGGCGCGCAGGCCGCAGGGCTGCAAAAGGCCTTGGACGCACTGGGCCAAGAAGTCAAGACCCTGTCTAAAGAAGACCCTAACCGCGCCCTGCAATGCGCGCAGCTTTACGCCCGCTTAGGGCCGCTGGCACCCAAACTGGCCAGCGCTGCGGAGACCGCCCAACTTCTGCTGGAACACGGCGAGCAGCCGTTGGCCAAATGGCTGGCGTGCACCACCGAGGGCGACTTTCTGCGTTTGAGCGCCCATGCCTGCCCCATCGTGCCCGGCGATTTGCTCAAACAGTTTTTATGGACCCAGGTGCGCGGCGCGGTATTGACATCGGCCTCGCTGACCAGTTGCGGCAGCTTTGACTATTTTTTGCAGGAAGCGGGGCTAAACCACAACCCGCAGGCCAGCGCGCTGGAGGTCAGCAGCCCCTTCGACTACGCCATGCAAGGCACCTTGCGCGTGGCGCAAACCGTGGCCGACCCCAAAAACGCCGCCGCCTACACCACAGAAATGGTGGAGCTCTTGCTAGAGGATTTAGCGCGCGTGGAGCGCGGTGCCTTGGTCTTGTTCACCTCCAAGGCGCAAATGCGCGTCGCCACCGATGCCTTGCCCGGCGTGCTGCTGGACGTGGTGCTGGTGCAAGGCACCTTGTCGCGCACCCGGCTGCTGGCATCGCACAGCGCGCGGGTGGAGGCTGGGCTGCCATCGGTGCTGTTTGGGCTGCAGTCGTTTGGCGAAGGCCTGGACCTACCGGGCGCTTTGTGCGAGACCGTTTTCATTGCCAAACTGCCCTTCACACCACCCAGCGACCCGGTGGACGAAGCGCGCGCTGAATGGCTGCGCCGCCTGGGGCGCGACCCGTTTAACGAACTGGTGGTACCGGCCACCGGCATCAAGCTGCTGCAATGGACCGGCCGGGCCATACGCACCGAATCCGACCGCGCCGAAGTCGTCTGCTACGACAAGCGCCTGCTGACCCAGGCCTATGGGCGGCGCATGCTCAGCGGGCTGCCGCCTTACCGCTTGGAGCAGCAGACAGCGGGGTTTTAAGCACCCAGCGCGGCGCCATGCTGTTGCCACCACGCGAGAAAAAGCGCTTGGCCCACGCGCACATTGGCGGCCCAGTCATTGCCGGACTCGGTGTTGGCGTCGTCGGAAACAAACTTGAGCGCACGCCAGGGCACGCTGCTGCGCTGGCACACCGCGGCCAGGGCGAACAACTCCATATCCACCACATCCACGCCCTGCGCGCCAAACCAGGGATCGGGGCCGGTGACAAAACTGTCGCCCGTGGCGCAGACCAGCCCAGGGACGCCGGACTCCAGGGCATGCGGGCCTGCATGGAAAGGCGTGGTGCCGCGCGGTGCGAGCGGCTCGGCCAGCATGTCACGCTGCAACACCCGCCCAATCTCCAGCAAACCCTGTGGCCCCGGTCTGACACGACCCGCCGAGCCGAAATTGAGCAGCAGACGCGGCCGGTATTGCTGGATGCAGTGGGCCGCTGCAATCGCGGCGTTGACCTTGCCAACACCGGTATAGACCACCGGCACTCCTGGAAGCGCAGCGGCATCGAGCTCCTGCGGCAAGGCCACCAGCAGTGCGACAGCGCAGGACGATGCTTCGGATAAAGACGACATGCAATACGACTCCTTAGGCCGGGCTCGCCGCCACGGCAAGATGCGGATGGTGTGCGAATGACAAGGCCACACTCGCCTCCCGCAAGCAGGCGCGTACCGCCGCCAGGTCGGGCCCCACATGGCGGTCGATCCGGCGGATGTAGGGGCAGGTCAGGGTTGCCAGGGCGGTGTTGTCTGGTGCGAGGATGGGGAAGGAGATATCGACCACCCCAAAGGACTGGGCGCTATCGCGCTCCACATAGCCTTGCGCGCGGATGGCGGCCAGCGTCTGCGCCAAGCCGTCGTCGGTGACGGGCACCTCGCCGTCCAAAGGGCGGTGCTCGGCCAGCATGCGTTGGCGGCTGTCCGCGTCCGCGTAGGCCAGCAGCATGTGGCCGGACGCGGTGTCGAGCAAGCCGACGCGCGCGCCGCGCTGCACCGAAAAACTCCAGCCGCGCGGGCTGTTGATTTGCGCTGCGATCAGCACGTTCCCCTGGTCGTACACACCCATGTGGCAAGACTGCTCGGCGCGGCGGGCGAAATCGTCCATGACCGGCAGCGCTTGGTTAACCAGACGGTTGAGTGGCGGGTGCGCATGGGCCATGGCAAACAGTTTCAGGCTGAGCGCGTAGCGGTCGCCGCTGGCGCTGCGGGTCACGTATTGGCGCGCCACCAGCCGTTCCAGCATGCGGTAAATCTCATTGGGGCTGCGCGCCATGTCCTTGACGATTTGGGCGCGGCTCAAGCCTTGGGGCTGGGTTGCCAGCAGCTCCAGGATGTCCAAACCCTTGTCCAGCGCAGGTGCGCGGTACACCACCTGCGCGCTGGTCTCTTCAGCGTCAGCGGCTTTGCGCGGGCGACCGCGGGACTTTTGGGGGCTTTCGGGCGGCATGGTCAGATGGGCTTAGAATCGACTAAATAAACTAAACTGAATTAGGGAAAGCACTAGGTGGGAATGGCATATTCCTCATTATGATGCCCATTCAGTGGTGAATCAATTATTCATATTTGAATTTTAATAACAAGGTCGAGACAATGGCGCAAGGACGTTTGCAAGGCAAGACCGTGCTGATCACAGCCGCTGCCCAGGGCATTGGCCGCGCCAGCGCCCTGGCTTGCGCCGCCGAAGGTGCCCGGGTGATTGCCACCGACATCAACGCAGCCTTGCTGGCAACGCTTGCCGAAACCGCCCCTTCCATACAAACCGAGCACCTCGACGTGCGCGACAGCGCTGCCGTGCTGGCGCTCGCAGCGCGACTGGGCCCGCTGGATGCGCTTTTCAACTGCGCGGGCATGGTGGCCCACGGCAGCCTGCTGGACTGCAGCGAGGACGACTGGGATCTCAGTTTTGACCTGAACGTCAAAAGCATGTTCCGCATGACCCGCGCCTTTTTGCCGGGCATGCTGCGCCACGCCCAAGACACCGGCGTCAGCGTCTCCATCATCAATATGGCCTCCATGGCGTCCAGCATCAAAGGCTTTCCCAACCGCTGCGCCTATGGCGCAACCAAGGCCGCGGTGATTGGCCTGACCAAATCGCTTGCAGCCGACTTTGTGAAACAGGGTGTCCGCGCCAATTCACTGTGCCCCGGTACCGTGGATACGCCTTCGCTGCGCGGGCGCATTGCTGCCGCTGCCGACCCGGTGCAGGCGGAGAAAGACTTCATCGCCCGCCAGCCGGTGGGCCGCTTGGCCACGGTGGACGACATCACGCCGCTGGTTGTGTTCCTGGCCAGCGACGAATCGCGCTTTGTCACCGGGCA
>CANIRI010000204.1 GCA_947469815.1 Comamonadaceae bacterium
CGCGTCGGGCAACTCCTTCTCATTGTTGGAGGTAATAAACACCAGCGGGCGGTGCTTGGCCCGGATCAACTCCCGCGTTTCGTAGCAATAAAACTCCATGCGGTCGATCTCGCGCAGCAAGTCGTTGGGGAATTCGATATCAGCCTTGTCGATCTCATCGATCAGCAGCGCAACGGGTTTGTCGCTGGTAAAGGCCTGCCAGAGAACGCCTTTGACAATGTAGTTGTGGATGTTTTTGACGCGCTCGCCGCCGTCCAGGTCAGCCAGCTGCGAGTCGCGCAGCCGGCTGACCGCGTCGTACTCGTACAGGCCTTGCTGCGCTTTGGTAGTGGACTTGATGTGCCACTGCAGCAAAGGCAGATCCAGGGCCGCGGCCACTTCTTCGGCCAGCATGGTTTTACCGGTTCCGGGTTCACCTTTCACCAGCAGGGGGCGCTGCAAAGTGATGGCCGCATTGACCGACAACATCAGGTCCTGGGTGGCGACGTAGTTCTTGCTTCCTTGAAATTTCATGGCGTTCTGGGCTTTTCTGGCAACTGTATCTGCGGGGGTAGGGCGGGCTGCGCTGAGGCCGGTCGATATAATCCGAGGGTTTTTCTCCTCACCCATTCTTTCTGATTGTCCCCGCAAAATGAAAACCCCGGCTTCGCTCCTCAGTGCCCTTCTTCTCGCCACCGTGACAGTTTTTTCGGCCCAGGCTGAGGCGCTCAAGGGCGATGTTCAAGCCGGTGAGCGCAAAAACAGCATGTGCATGGGTTGCCACGGCATCGTGGGTTACCAGGCGACTTTCCCCGAGGTGTACAAAGTTCCCAAAATCGCCGGGCAGAGCGAAAAATACATTGTCAACGCCTTGGTCGCGTACAAAAACGGCCAACGCAAACACCCCAGCATGCGCGGTATCGCGGCCTCCTTGTCGGATCAGGACATGGCCGACGTGGCCGCCTACTATGCCCAATTGGGCGTGAATGCATCGGCAGCGCCGCTGGGCAAGGCGGCTGCCGGTTCCGCCAAGGCGGCCGAACTGGTTGCCAAGGGGGCTTGTAGCTCCTGCCACGGCGAGAGTTTCAGCCAGCCGGTGGATCCGGGATTCCCTAAGTTGGCTGGTCAGTACCGCGACTACCTTTACATAGCCTTGAAGTCGTACAAAGCAGAAGGCAACCCGAATGTGGGCCGTGGCAACGCGGTGATGGCCGGCGTGGCCAAGCAGTTCAGCAACCCTGAACTCAAAGTCCTAGCCGAGTACATGGCATCCCTGCCCGGTGAAGTGAAAACTGTCCCGGAGAACCGCTTGCGTTAAGCGGGCAGACTGCTCAGCAAGAAACCGCCTACGGGCGGTTTTTTTTGCTCAGTCCCGGGTCGCCTGGCGCTGCACGCAGGCCACGTAGGCCTCGCCGTCTGGCGGCCGCCCGGCGCGCTGGCTTTCCCACAGCATGGTGCCCAGGCATTCCATCGCGGCATGGTGCGCGTCATGGACGGAATTGCGCCGGTGCGCCAGAAGTTCCACCGCCTGTCGGATGCCGCGCGGCTGGTCAATGCTGCACTGCTCGCTGATGGACAGGTGCATGGACAGGTGCAAAAAGGGGTTGCCTGCCTGCAGAGGCGTGGGTTCTGTGGCGTAAACCGCCGCGACCGCGTTATCGGCGTCGGCCAGGTCCGGGTGGTAGTGCGGGTGTTCGGCGATCCATTGCGCGGCAATAGTTTCCAGCGGCTCCAGCGGCACACCATCGCGCGACTTGGCAAATGCGGCGCAGAAATAGCGGCGTACATCCTCTTGGCTGGGGTTGAACATCGGCGCAGATTAGCACGCCCGTGCGCGGCCCATGCCCGCGCCGATTGGCTACAGTGGCGGCATGAAAACCTTCGCCACACTTGCCGATTTGGTTGCCTGCCAGGGCCAGGATGTCGCCACCAGCGATTGGGTACACATGACCCAGGAACGTGTGGGGCGCTTTGCCGACGCCACCAACGACCACCAGTGGATTCATGTGGATGCCGAGCGCGCCCGCAGCGGGCCATTCGGCACCACCATCGCACACGGTTTTCTCACGCTCTCCCTGCTTCCCCATTTTTTAGATACCGCACTGCGCGTGGAGGGGCTAAGGATGGTCGTCAACTACGGTTTGAACAAGGTTCGGTTCACCGCACCGGTTCCCGTGGGCAGCCGGATTCGGGCCCATTTGCACCTGCTGACAGTCCAAAACCTAGAGGGTGATGGCCTGCAATTGTGCTGGCGGGTCACGATGGAGCTGGAGGGCGCGGCCAAACCAGCTTGCGTGGCCGAGGCGCTGGTGCGCTACTACGACTGAGCGCTCGCCGTGGCGGCAAACCCGTTCTGCCGCCAGGCTTCGAAGACCGTGACCGCCACGGCGTTGGACAGATTCAAGCTGCGCTGCCCGACAAGCATAGGCAGGCGCAGGCAATTTGCTGGTTGGAAGCTGGCCCGCACCGTGTCAGCCAGTCCTTTTGTTTCAGAGCCGAAAACCAGCCAATCACCCGCTGTGAAGGCGGTGTCGTAGGGGCTGGTGCTGCCCCGGGTGGTCAGGGCAAACATGCGCGCCGGGTCTGGCCTCGCGGCGTCTAAAAATGCCTGCCAATGGGTGTGGCGGTGCATTTGTGCGTATTCGTGGTAATCCAATCCGGCGCGGCGCAGATGTTTGTCGTCGATCTCGAAGCCCAGGGGCTCCACTAAATGCAGCTGGCAGCCGGTGTTGGCGGCCAGTCGGATCACGTTGCCCGTGTTGGGGGGTATTTCAGGTTCGACCAGAACGATGTGAAACATGCGCCGATTGTGGCCCTTAGGCCAGGGGCATTACGGGGTGCGGGCAAACACCAGCGCGACCGTTTGGGCTGCACCGGCCTGCGCCAGTGCCTGCGCCGCCGCGTGGAGCGAGGCTCCGGTGGTCATGACATCGTCTACCAGCACCACCTTCTTCCCGCGCAGCGCGCTAAACCAGTCCGGATGCACCGCAAAGGCCTGCGCCACGTTAGCCTGGCGCTCGCTGCGCGGCAGGTTGCTTTGCGCAGCCGTATCCCGGATACGCACCAGAATGCCGTGGTGCACTTTGCGGCTTGCGCCTGTTTCCAGGGCACCAGCCAGCACTGCGCTTTGGTTGAAACCGCGCTCCAGCAAACGCTGTTTGGACAGCGGCATCGGAATAATCCAATCGGCGGCGTCCAGTGCGGGTTCCACCCACGGGGTACTGCGCATCATGCGGGCAAAGCTGCGTGCCCATGCGATATCGGCGTGGAATTTAAAGTCGCGCACCATGTTGGCCCAGGGATAGTCATAGTCCACCGCCGCCAGTACCGCGGCCAATGGCGGTGGCTGGCGCAGGCAGGCGCCGCATTGGCTGACGGTTTGCGGCAGGCTTGCCGCGCAGGTGCGGCAGCGTGTTCGCGGTTGGCCAAACTGGCGCACGCAGTCGTCGCAGACTGCGTTGCTGGGCAAGGCATGGCAGACCGCGCAGCGGCCGGGTAACCATGACTCCCACTCCCTGAAAGCCGTAAAAACCATGCTGCCAATATACTGCGCCGCACCGCAGCCAAGCCCGCTTGCCGGGCAGCTCCCATCCCCACTATGCCTACCTCCCGACCGCCCACGATTGACCCCGTTGCGGTGCGGCGATGGATGGATTTACCTGCTGTTGCGAGCCAGGAGCCCCCCGGCTTTGCTTCTCCGTGGCTGCACGAGGAAGTCGCGCGGCGTATGGAGGCGCGGCTGCAATGGCTGGTGCAAAAACCCGCGAGGTGGGCCCACTGGGAGCCGGTCCGTGGTGGTTGGAATGCGCAGACCTTGCTGCAAACGCGCTACCCGCAGGCGTCGTCCTACCTTCTTGAGTCCAATGCCCACCATGCCGGCCTGCTGCAAAGCACCCTCAAAGCGCCCTGGTGGAACCCGCTGAAGCTGCGCGCCGGAAAAGCTCAGGTGGCACACCCGGCGCAACCGGTGGGGATGGTGTGGGCCAATATGGCCTTGCACCATGCCGCGGACCCGCAGGCCTTGATCGGGCAATGGTTGGCGCTGCTGGAAGTGGGGGGATTTCTGATGTTTTCCTGCCTGGGGCCCGAGACTTTGCGGGAGATACGCGCGGTATACGCCGCGCAGGGGTGGCCACCCCCTTCTCACGCCTTCACGGACATGCACGACTGGGGCGATATGCTGGTAGAGGCCGGTTTTGCCGAACCGGTGATGGACATGGAGCGCATCACCCTGAGCTTCAGCACGCCGCAGAGTCTGCTGGCAGAGATGCGCACCCTGGGGCGTAATTTGTCGATTGCGCGCTTCAGCGGGCTGCGCACGGCGGCATGGCGCGCAGCTTTACATGAGGCCTTGCGCCAGGGACTGGCCGATCCCGCGGACGGTGGCCGCTTGAAAGTTTCTTTTGAAGTCATTTACGGCCACGCCTTCAAGCCGGCGCCACGCTTTGCCGCAAAGCCGCAAACCAACATTGATTTGGAGAGCCTGCGCCAGGCTGCTAAAGCCACACGCCGAGACCCTGCCCAATGACGGTGGGCTACAATCCGCTGTTGCCTAAATCGAGGGTTTACCCCGATCAGGCGTGTGGGTAGATGGGCCAATTACAGACACAGCAGCAATCGTGGACAGTCCTGTTTTTCATTTCGCGACGGTTCAGGATGCGCGGATTTTCTGGGACTTTCGCCGCAATTGTTCAGTGACGCCGGGGCAGCTTGGAGCGTGTTTCGCATTGATAGCAGTTGCTTCGCTGACCATTGGCGCTTTTTGCTGGTTCCAGGGCGCGGTGTTGGTCTTGCCCTTCGCGTCTTTGGAACTGTTGGCCGTCGGCGCAGCGTTTGTGGTCTATGCCCGGCACGCGCTCGATGGCGAGAGGATTTGGTTGGAAGGCAGTGTGTTGGTAGTCGAGTCCGAAAATGCCGGTCAGATGGTCCGGCGAGAGTTTCAGAGAGCCTGGGTGCGGATTGAGCAAGTGGCACACGGGCAGGC
>CANIRI010000205.1 GCA_947469815.1 Comamonadaceae bacterium
CGCCACCGTCATGCTGGCCGCACGCTTTGACGCTTACCTGGCGGTGGTGGCCGGAACCACCGTCGGCATGATGCTGGCCAACGCACCCGTGGTCTGGTTGGGCGAGCGCGTTACGCGCTTGTTGCCGCTGACGGTGGTGCACCGCGTGTCGGCGTTGATTTTTGCCGTGCTGGCGGTGCTGGCTGTTTGGTCGCCTTTTTGAGCGACAGCCAAGCCCGACGGGCGCTCCAACAGGGGCGATATACTGCTGTGCAGCGCCGATTTGCACAGCTTGCGGGCGCTTAAAAAGTACTGCTAAAGACGAAGCCCATGAACCCGGAATCGCTTTAGCGAGGCCGGGTTTTTGTTTTTATGCAGGTGATTTTTTGACCCTTGTCGCCACACCGCTGAGCATGCATTTCAAAGCTGCGCTGCCCCTGCGAAGCGGCGCCTCGGTGCGCGCGTACGACTTGAGCTACGAAACCTACGGCAAGCTTAATGCCGATAAATCTAACGCCGTGCTGATTTGCCACGCGCTCAACGCCTCGCACCATGTGGCGGGCGTTTACCCGGGGCAGACCAAGTCCGAAGGCTGGTGGGACAGCATGGTCGGCCCGGGCAAGCCGGTCGACACCGACCGGTTTTTTGTCATCGGCGTCAACAACCTGGGATCGTGCTTTGGTTCCACCGGCCCCATGCATGTCAACCCCGACAGTGCGGACGGCCATGTCTATGGCGCAGACTTTCCCGTGGTCACGGTGGAAGACTGGGTGCATTCCCAAGCGCTGCTGCTGGATAGGCTGGGTATTCAGACGCTGGCGGCGGTGATGGGTGGCAGCCTGGGGGGCATGCAAGCCACCGCCTGGACTTTGTTGTATCCGGGCCGTCTGCTCCGCGCGGTGGTGGTGGCCAGCGCGCCCAACCTCACGGCGGAAAACATTGCCTTTAATGAAGTGGCGCGCCGCGCCATCGTCACCGACCCGGACTTCCACGGCGGCCACTTCTACCGCCACGGCGTGGTACCCAAGCGCGGCCTGCGCATCGCCCGCATGATTGGCCACATCACCTATTTGAGCGACGACGTGATGAACGCCAAGTTTGGCCGCGAGCTGCGTAGAGCGGTTGCGCAAACCGGCACCAGCCCCGATTACCGCTACATCACGCAAGAGGTGGAGTTCCAAATCGAGAGTTACCTGCGCTACCAGGGCGATAAGTTTGCCGATTACTTTGATGCCAATACCTATTTGCTGATCACCCGCACGCTGGATTACTTCGATCCGGCCCGCGCCTATGGCGGCAATTTGAGCCAGGCGCTGGCCCGCGCGACCTGCAAATTCCTGCTGGTCAGTTTTGTGACCGATTGGCGCTTCGCCCCCGCGCGCAGCCGTGAACTGGTCAAAGCCTTGCTGGATAACCAGCGGGATGTGAGTTACGCTGAAATCGACGCGCCCCATGGGCACGATGCCTTTTTGATGGATGACCCGCGCTACCACGGCGTGGTCCGCGCGTATTTCGCGGCGCTGGCTGCTGAGGTGGGCCTATGAGCGACACCCAAATTCAACACGCCATCGCCGCCCTGGTTCCCAAGGGTTCGCGGGTGCTGGACCTGGGCTGCGGCGACGGCGCCATGCTCGCCCACTTGCAGGCCACACGCGGGTGCAGCGGCTATGGCGTGGAGATTGACGACGCCAATGTGCTGGCTTGTGTAAAGCGTGGCGTCAACGTGATCCAGCTCAACCTGGAGCAGGGGCTGGCCCTGTTTGACGACGCGTCGTTTGACGTGGTGCTCCAAATCGACACCCTGCAGCACTTGCGCAACGCCGAAGTCATGCTGCGCGAGACCGTGCGGGTTGGCCGCGTGGGCATCGTCGCCTTCCCCAACTTCGCCCACTGGCCCAACCGCCTGAGCGTGCTCATGGGCCGCATGCCGGTAACCAAACGCCTGCCCTACCAGTGGTACGACACGCCCAACATCCGCGTAGGCACCCATGCCGATTTGGGTACCCTGGCGCGGAGCAACGGCCTGCAGGTGCTGGACAGCTTCGGCCTGCAAAACGGCCAACCGGTGCGCTTGCTGCCGAATTGCTTGGCGGGGACTTCGGTTTACAAGTTGGCGCGCTAACTTGGGCTAACTGGGGCTAACAACCCAAGCGCGCAGCCAGCGCCAAAAAATCCCCCGCGTGCAAATCGTTGCCCGTCTGCGGCGAGACATCCTTAGCTTGCCGCGTACCAAATTCCCATGGCCGTTCAATGTAGGCGCTGCGCAATCCGCAGCCGCGTGCGGCGGCCAGGTCGTCGTGGTGCGCGGCTACCAGCATCACCTGATCGGGGCGCACACCGAAGGTGCTGGCCACACCGCCGTAGGTGCGCGGGTCGGGCTTGTAGGCGCGGAAAACCTCGGCGCTCAAGATGCAGTCCCAGGGCAGGGCCGCGCGTTTGGACAGGCGGGTGAGCAGGTTCAGGTTGCCGTTGGACAGCGTGCAAATGACGAGGCGCTTCTTCAAGCGCGTCAGGCCTTCCACCACATCAGGCCAGGCGTCCAGGCGGTGCCAGACCCGGTTCAGGCGCGCCCGCTCTGCTTCGCCCAGATGCGCCAGCCCGAACTGCGGCAGGATGCTGTCCAGAACCATCCGGTGCAAATCGTCAATCAACGTCCACGGCAGCTCGCCCGCCATCACCCGGCGCATTGCCGGTTGGTAGCCCGCACGCCACGCCAGAGCAAACGCATGGCCGTCCACGTGCGGGTAGTTGGCCGCCATTTCCCGCGCGATGCTCCCGTGCCAATCGACCGCGGTTCCGAACACGTCAAAGGCCAGGACCTGGATGTCTTCTGGTGGTTTTGGGGAGGGGTCTTGCATAGGGGGCAGGTTAAGAAAAAGCGGGCGCTAGCCGTAGGCGTTTGGCGAATGAAATACTACAGGGAAAGCCATTTTTTGCTGCGCCTGCCTTCATAAAAAATAAATTGTCAGTACCTTGTCCGGACCATATGATCCAGCGAGTTACCAAAAAAGAGGCCTTATGACCGCTGTTGTGCATCCCAAATCCGAACGCATCGACGTGCGCGCTAGCACGCCGGTCAAGCAGTTGCTGCAGGAAGCAGCGCGGGTTGCGCACAAAAACGTCAGTGAGTTTTTGCTTGACGCGGGTATCCACGCGGCCAACCAAACCTTGGCAGAGCGCACCCGCTTTGCATTGAGCGAAGACCAGTGGCTTGCGTTTCAGGTCGCCCTGGACCAGCCCGTGCGCGCAAAGCCCAAGCTCAAGAAGCTGCTGTCTGAGCCGGGGCTGCTTGGTTGAGTGCACAGGACTACGACCCGGTTCGCAAACTGGCTGCTTCTGATGCAGTCGGCTCTTTTGATTGCGGCCAGACCGCGTTAAACCAGTTTTTGCAGCGCTTTGTGCTGGTCAACCAAAAATCCAACACCGCGCAAACCTATGTGAGTTGCCACGCCGGGTCGGTTGTTGGCTTCTACAGCTTGGCCGTTGGCAGCGTGGAGCCGCGTCAGGCTACAGCGCGCGTGACCAAAGGCATGCCGCAGCACCCTGTGCCGGTGATGATTCTGGCCAGACTTGCGGTGGATCTACAACACCAAGGGGTAGGGCTTGGTAAAGCGCTTCTGAAAGATGCGCTGCTACGAAGCGCTCAGGCTGCAGACATTGCTGGAATTCGCGCTCTGCTGGTCCATGCCAAGGACGAGGCAGCCAAGAATTGGTACCTGAATTGGGAGTTTGATCCCAGCCCGTCGGATCCCTTGCACCTGTTCCTTTTGATGAAAGACATCAAACTGATGGTCGGCGGCGCATGAGCGCCAAGCGGGCATCTCGTTCGCCCAGCCGCCTACCCGCTTAAGCTTTGCGCGTAAGCTCAGCCCCGCCCCCAAACCGCCCTTCCAAGACAAATCGGAGATACCTATGAGCGCCCGCCTTCCCGATTCCGCTACCGCCCCCTTGCTCAACCCCGACCAGGCCCTCGCGCAGGTCAGCCACGCTTGGGATAGCGACATTGTTCAGCGGCTCAAAGACTACGTGGAGATTCCGGCCAAGTCGCCGTCGTTTGACGCCAACTGGGCGGAGGCCGGTTTGTTGGAGGCCGTGGTGCGCAACACCGCGCAGTGGATTGAGGCGCAGCGCGTGGCGGGGCTGACCTTGGAAGTGGTGCGCTTGCCCGGGCGCACGCCCGTGCTGTTTTTTGAAGTCGCCTCCACCCGCAGCGGCGCGCAGCCCTCAGACCCCACCGTGCTGATGTACGGGCACCTGGACAAGCAGCCCGAGTTCTCCGGCTGGCGCGCAGACCTCGGCCCCTGGACGCCCAAGTACGAAGACGGCCGCCTGTACGGCCGGGGCAGCGCCGACGATGGTTACGCCGCCTATGCGGCCATCGCCGCCATCCAGGCCCTGAAAACCCAGAACGTGGCGCACCCGCGCATCGTCGGGCTGATTGAGACTTGCGAGGAAAGCGGCTCTTACGATTTGATGCCCTATATCGACGTGCTGCGCACGCGCCTGGGCAATGTGGGCTTGGTGGTCTGCCTGGACTCGGGCGCTGGCAATTACGACCAACTCTGGCTGACCAACAGCCTGCGCGGCATGGCCAGCGGGGTCTTGAAAGTCGAGGTGCTGACCGAGGGTGTGCATTCGGGCGATGCCAGCGGGCTGGTGCCGTCGAGCTTTCGCATCATGCGCCAGGTGCTGGACCGCTTGGAGGACAGCGCCAGCGGGCGCTTGCTCCCCGCCAGCTTCCATTGCGAGGTGCCGCCCGAGCGATTGGCGCAGGCGCGGGCCACGGCAGAAATTCTGGGCGAGGAGTTGTACAAGCGCTTTCCCTGGGCGCATTACGACTGCGGCGGCGCCAGCCAGTTCGCCCTGCCCACCACCACCGACCCGCTGCAAGCCCTGCTCAACCGCACCTGGATTCCCACGCTCAGCGTCACCGGTGCCGACGGCCTGCCGGATTTGAAAAACGCCGGCAA
>CANIRI010000206.1 GCA_947469815.1 Comamonadaceae bacterium
CAGAGTTAATCGCCGAGCATGCCGTGACCGACATTTTGCTGGCCATGCCCAGCGCCAGCCGGGAGCGGCGCTTTCAGATACTGGAGATGGCCAAGCTGCTGTCGGTGCATGTACAAACCCTGCCGCGACTGTCAGACCTGGCAACCGGCCGGGTCACGGTGCAAGATATCCGGGAGCTTGATGTAGAGGATCTTCTCGGTCGCGCCCCGGTACCGCCGCGCCTGGACCTGTTGGCCAATGAATTGCACGGCCAAATCGTGCTGGTAACCGGTGCTGGGGGCAGCATCGGAAGCGAGCTCACCCGGCAAATTCTGGCGCAACGGCCGCGCCAGCTTTTGCTCCTGGATCACAACGAGTTCGGGCTGTACACCATCCACCAGGAGCTGCTGGCGCTGGCCCGCGCCGCGGGTTGGGCGCCGGATGTCATTCCCTTGTTGGGCAGCGTCACCGCCACAGCGTCTATGCACGCGCTGTGCGCCCGTTACCGGCCCGCCATCGTGTACCACGCAGCCGCCTACAAGCACGTCCCGCTGGTAGAGCAGAACCCCGGCCAGGGGATTGATAACAATGTGTTGGGTACCCTGAGCATGGCGCTGGCAGCCCGTGATACGGGTGTGCGTCGCTTTGTGCTGGTGAGTACCGACAAGGCCGTGCGCCCTACCAATGTGATGGGTGCGACCAAGCGCATGGCGGAGTTAATCCTGCAAGCGTTTGCGGCTGACGCCGGACCCGGCAGCACCTTTTTTTCGATGGTCCGTTTTGGCAACGTGCTCGGTTCTAGCGGCAGCGTGGTACCCCTCTTCCGCCGTCAAATAGCCCAAGGTGGCCCCATCACGGTGACGCACCCGGAAGTCACCCGCTACTTCATGACCATCCCTGAGGCGGCGCAGTTGGTCTTGCAAGCCGGCGCCATGGGCGAGGGCGGCGACGTCTTTGTGCTGGACATGGGCGAGCCCGTGAAAATCATGGACTTGGCGCGCCGCATGGTGACGCTCTCCGGCTTGAGCGTGCGTGACGCGGACCGGCCGGACGGCGATATCCCCATCGCCATCACCGGTTTGCGTCCTGGCGAGAAGCTGTACGAGGAACTGCTGATCGGCGACAACCCCGAACCCACCAGCCACCCCCGCATCCTGCGCGCCCGCGAGGCCTTCCTGCCCTGGAAGGAGCTAGCAGTAGAGCTGCATCGTTTGCGGGAGGCGACTGCGGCGCAGGACGTGCCGGCCATGCGCGCGGTGCTGGCCCGTTGCGTCCAAGGATTCCCGGCTGATCCAGTCCTCGCGCCGGGTTTAGGCCAATAATCGGTTCATCCTGTTTCAATCCCTGACCATGCACGAAGCCCCTGATACCCCACCAACGCCGGCAATGGCTGCCGAGGTGCTGGCCGCTGCCTTACCTTTCCTGCGCCAGTACCAGGGCCGCACCATGGTGATCAAATACGGCGGCAACGCCATGACCGAGCCGGCTTTGCAAGCTGCCTTCGCCCAGGATGTGGTGATGCTGCAGCTCGTCGGCATACGCCCGGTGATCGTGCACGGCGGCGGACCGCAAATCGAGGCCGCACTCAAGCGCCTAGGGCTGCGGGGTGAATTCATCCAGGGTATGCGGGTCACCGACGCGCCCACCATGCAAGCCGTGGAATGGGTTTTGTCCGGCGAGGTGCAGCAGCAGATCGTGGGCCTCATCAACCAGGCCGGCGGCAAAGCCGTGGGCTTGAGCGGGCGCGATGGCGGTTTGTTGCAGGCCCAAAAACTCGCCATTCCTGACGCGGCCCACCCCGGCGCGTTCCTTGATCTCGGCCAGGTCGGCGACATCGTCAGCGTGGACACCGCCATCGTGCGCCGCCTGCAAGACGCGGGCTGCATCCCCGTCATCAGCCCTGTCGGGGTAGGTGCGAACAATGAGAGCTACAACATCAACGCCGATGTGGTCGCCGCCCGCATGGCCACGGCCTTGCAAGCCGAAAAGCTGCTCATGCTCACCAACATCAGCGGCGTGCTCGACGGTGCAGGTAAATTGATGACCCGTTTGAGCGCCGCGCAAATCGACGCCATGGTCGCGGACGGCACGATCTCCGGCGGAATGATCCCAAAAATCAGCGGTGCGCTCGAGGCCGCCAAAGCCGGTGTCCAAGCCGTGCACATCGTGGATGGTCGTGTTCCCCACGTACTGCTGCTGGAAATCCTGACCGGGCAGGCGTTCGGAACCATGATTTATCCCGCTTGACAGTCGACCGCGTGACCCACGCCTTCGACCAGGCACTGCAACTGCGCGCACTCCAGCAAGACCCGCAAGGCGGCCGATACGCAGGCCAAACGCATGCCGCTTGGGACAATATGGTGGGTCCGTATGGTGGCATCCTCGCCGCCATCGCGGTGCACGGCGCGCAGCAGCACCCGGCTTTTCTGGGCCAACCCCTTGCGCTGACGGTCAACTACGCCGGCCCGGCTGCAGCTGGTGCCTGGGAATTGCAAATCCGTTTGGCGCGCACCAACCGCTCCACCCAGCACTGGACTTTTGAGCTGGGCCAAACGGAAGCGGACGGCGCGCCCAACGTGGTGCTTACCGGCACGCTGATGTCCGGCTTGCACCGCCCCACCTGGGGCGGCACCGATATGCCCATGCCCGATGTGCCCCCGCCCGAGACCTTGGAACCGCCGCAAGATCCGGTGTACATGAGCTGGCGTGCCCGCTACGACCTGCGCCGCGCGGGCGGTGGTCTGCCCGCAGAGTGGACCCACGCCGCAAACGCCTCAGCGCCCGAAGCAGCCAGCCTGGACCAAATGTGGCTCCGCGATGCCGATGCGCGTCCCCTGGACTTTGCCGCGTTGGCCGCGGCCTGCGATATTTTTTATCCCCGCGTTTGGCAGCGCCGTGGTGCGCACACGCCGGCGGGCACGGTATCGATGACGGTGTACTTCCATGCCGATGTCCACGCGCTGCAGGCTGTGGGTAATGGCTTTGTTTTGGCTCAAGCCCGCGCCCAGGAATACCGGGGCGGCTTTTTTGACCAGACGGCCCAACTGTGGGCCAGAGATGGCACCATGCTCGCCACCACGCACCAACTGGTTTATTACAAATCCTGATCGATTCCGACAGAAAGCTCCCCCATGCAAGACATCCTGATCGACAACGCCGATGGCGTTTTGACCCTGACCCTGAACCGTGTCGAGAAGAAAAATTCTTTCACCCAGGCCATGTACACCGCCATGGCGGATGCCTTGGCCGGTGCGGCCACGGACGCTGATACACGGGTCATCGTGATCCAGGGGCACATCACCGTGTTCAGCGCAGGAAACGATTTGCGTGATTTTTTGAGCGGTCCGCCTGTGACCGGAACAAGCGATGCCCCGGTTCAGCGTTTCATCACCGAACTGGCGCAATTCCCCAAGCCCTTGCTCGCTGCCGTCTGCGGCCCTGCGGTCGGTATCGGCACCACCATGCTGTTCCATTGCGACCTGGTCTATGCAGGCGACAACGCGGCTTTCTCCATGCCCTTCGTCAACCTCGGTCTGTGCCCGGAGGCGGCATCCAGCCTGCTCGCGCCGCGCCTCATGGGCTACCACCGGGCGGCGGAGGCTTTGTTGATGGGTGAACCCTTTATGGCTGAGGCCGCTTTGGAGATCGGGCTGGTCAACCGCATCGTTCCGCCTACAGAAGCCAATGCGCTGGCGCAGGCGCAGGCCCGCAAACTTGCCGCCAAACCCCTGCGCGCGCTGATGGAGACCAAGCGCCTGCTCAAAAAATCACAAAGCGCCGAAGTCGCGCAGCGAATCAGCGAAGAGTTCGACAGCTTCGGGCGCATGCTCAAAGAGCCCGCCGCTGTTGAGGCCATCGCCGCATTCACCGAAAAGCGCAGGCCGGATTTTTCCGGGCTGTAGGCCATGCGCCCCGCCGCCCTCGATACCCCTGTCGCAAGCCCACCATCCGCACGAAGCGGGGACTGGGCTACGCTGCAGCGCTTGTTCCCGTATTTGTGGGCCTACAAGTGGCGTGTGTCACTGGCACTCAGCTTCATGGTGGGTGCCAAGGTGGCCAACGTGGGCGTGCCGCTGCTGCTCAAGACCCTGGTTGACAACCTGACGCCCCGGCCGGACGCTGCCACCGCCATGCTCGTGGTTCCGCTGGGCCTGTTGGTGGCCTACGCGGCCTTGCGTTTGAGCACTTCTTTGCTCACCGAACTGCGCGACCTGGTGTTTGCCAAAGCCACCGAAGGTGCGGCGCGCAGCATCTCGCTGCAGGTGTTCCGGCATCTGCACGGCATGAGCCTGCGCTTTCACCTGGAGCGCCAGACCGGCGGCATGACCCGCGACATCGAGCGCGGCACCCGTGCCGTGCATTCGCTGGTCTCGTATTCGCTCTACAGCATCGTGCCCACGCTGATTGAGCTGGTGTTGGTGCTCACGTTGCTGGCCGTCAAATTTGATGTCTGGTTCGCCTGGATCACGCTCATCGCTTTGGTGGTTTACATCACATTCACCATCAGCATGACCGCATGGCGAACCCAGTTCCGCCGCCGCATGAATGAGCTGGACTCGACCGCCCACACCCGCGCTATCGATTCGCTGCTCAATTACGAGACGGTCAAATATTTCAACAACGAAGCTTTCGAGGCCGGTCGGTATGACGAGAACCTGGAGCGCTACCGCCGCGCCGCCCTGGCCAGCCAGCGCACCCTGAGCATGCTCAATGCGGGTCAGCAATGCATCATCGCCACTGGCCTGGTGGCCATGCTCTGGCGCGCGACCCAAGGCGTGGTCGACGGCCGCATGACGCTGGGCGATCTGGTCATGGTCAACGCCTTCATGATCCAGATTTATATCCCGCTGAATTTCTTGGGTACGCTGTACCGCGAGCTCAAGCAAAACCTGCTGGACCTGGAGAAGATGTTCAACCTGCTGGAACGCAGCCA
>CANIRI010000207.1 GCA_947469815.1 Comamonadaceae bacterium
CCGCTTTGCACGGGCGCCGGTACGAATGGACAGCGGCGTTGGCGCGGGCGACAGCATCAGCCCGTTTTATGACCCCATGATCGCCAAGCTGATCGTCCACGGCCACACCCGCGAAGAGGCACTTGCGCGCATGGATGCAGCCCTGGCCCAGACACATATTGCGGGCATCGCCACCAACGTGCAGTTCTTGCGCCATGTGATTGCTACGCCCGCATTCGCAAACGCCGAGCTCGACACGGCGCTGATTACACGCGAGTCCGCACACCTCTTTGGGCAGGACCCCTTGGGCGTGCAGCGGACCTTGGCTAGCGCGGTGGCGCGCTTGCTGCTGGATGAGCGCGCGCTGGAATCCGCAGACCCTTTCAGTCGCCGCGACGGTTGGCAATCGCATGGCGAAACCTTGCGCTGTCTGGATTGGGTGTACGCCGACGCCCCGTTGGCAACAACATTGCGCTATGCCCACGATGGGGCTTGCTTTTTGCATTTGGGCGATGAAACCCATGCCTTGCAGATGGAGCAGGGCGATGCGCCCTTTGCATTGCATATCTGCTGGGGTGATATGGAGTGGCAAGCGGATGTGGATTGGGTGGCCGGTGTGGCGCATGTGTTCACGCCGCAGGGCGCGGGCAGCATCCGCCGCGCCGATCCGCTGGCGCAGCACCAGGCAGAGGCCACGCACGGTGGCTTGCACGCGCCCATGCCAGGCAAGGTCTTGCAGATTCTGGTGCGGGTCGGCGAACATGTTCTCGCCGGACAAACCCTGGCGTTGATGGAAGCCATGAAGATGGAACACAGCATCCGCGCCCCTTACGCGGGCGTAGTAGCTGAACTGCTGTACGCCAGCGGCGAGCAGGTCGCGGAAGGCGTGGCGCTGATCCGCTTGGACCCGGCTGCGGCTGCGCCGGGCGCAGCGTAGACAATCCCGCCACCATGAACATTACTTTCTGCTGCGCCGATACCAACGCCGATGAATGGCTGCCGGGTCTGCGCGCTGCCTTGCCCGAGGCGTCCATCACGCTGTGGCAGCCCGGTGCGCCGCCTGCGCGCTACGCCATCGTCTGGTTACCGCCCAAGCAATTTTTTGCAGAGCAGCCGCAATTGCGCGCGCTCTTCAATATGGGCGCGGGCGTCGATGCCTTGATGGGGCCGCACTTGTCGCCGAATACGCTCGTGGTGCGGCTGAATGACGCCGGTATGGCGGATCAGATGGCTGAATATGTGTGCCACGCGCTGATTCGGCATTTCCGTGAATTCGCCACTTACGAAGCTGATAGGGCGCAACGCCAATGGACTTACCGCGAACCCTTGCCGCGCGCGCAGTTCCCCGTGGGTGTGATGGGCCTGGGGGCGTTGGGCGAGCGCGTGGCGCGGGCGGTGGCGGTATTCGGTTTTCCGGTGCGGGGCTGGAGCCGCAGCCCCAAACAGATTGCGGGCGTGGAATGCTTCAGCGGTTCAGAAGGTTTCGATCCGTTTTTGCGCAGCACCCGCGTGCTGGTCAACATGCTGCCGCTGACCGCCGAGACCGAAAACATTCTGAACCGCGCCACCCTGTCGCAGCTGCGGAGCAGCGCGCTCCTGATCAACGTAGCGCGTGGTCGGCATCTGGTGGAAGAAGATCTGCAGCCGCTGCTGGATAGTGGGCAACTCGCGGCCGCCGTGCTGGACGTATTCCGCCAGGAGCCGCTGCCTGCCGACCATCCTTTTTGGACCGATACCCGCATCACGATCACGCCGCACACTGCCGCGCGTACCTTGTTCCAAGAGACCGTGGCGCAGATCAGCGGCAAGGTGCGGGCGCTGGAGCGGGGTGAGGCGGTGAGCGGTGTGGTGGATATGAAGCGCGGATACTGAGCCACCATGGCACTTCCCCGTTTCGTTCACATCACCGACGTCGGCCCCCGCGACGGCCTGCAAAACGAAAAGCAGCCGGTGCCCGCCGCCATCAAGATCGAGCTGGTCCAGCGCTTGCAAGCGGCGGGGCTGAAAGACATTGAGGTCACCAGTTTTGTCAGCCCCAAGTGGGTGCCGCAAATGGCGGATAACGCCGAGGTGATGCGCGGCATCGCCCGGCTGCCCGATGTGCGCTACACCGCGCTGGTGCCGAATATGCAGGGCCTCGAAGCCGCGCTGGCCGCACGGGCCGATACCGTGGTCGTCTTTGGCGCGGCCAGCGAAGCCTTCAGCCAGAAGAACATCAACTGCTCGATTGCCGAGAGCATCGAGCGCTTCCGGCCGGTGGTGGATGCTGCGCTGGCAGCAGGCGTGGCGGTGCGTGGTGCGATCTCGTGCGCCGTGGGCTGCCCGTATGAAGGTGCGGTCGCACCCGCGCGGGTAGCCATGGTGGCGGGTTTGATGCGCGATATCGGCGTGCAGCAAGTGGGCGTGGCCGACACCATCGGCGTTGGCACGCCAAGCCTGGTGCAAGCGGCGATGGAAGCGGCGCTCACGCACTTCCATATCGACGCAGTCATCGGCCATTTCCACGACACCTACGGGCAGGCGTTGGCCAACACGCTGGCGGCTTTGGAAATGGGCGTGTGGCATTTCGATACCTCGGTTGCCGGTTTGGGCGGCTGCCCCTACGCCAAAGGTGCGACCGGCAATGTGGCCACCGAAGATGTGGTCTATATGCTGCACGGCATGGGTATTGAGACCGGCATTGATCTGGAAGCCCTGGTCGATGCGGGCGCGTACATCAGTGATTTTCTGAACCGGCCCAGCTTGTCGCGGGCGGCCACCGCTTTACTGGCCAAGCGCCAAAGGACTGCCTGACATGCGCCGCACCATTCCCGTGGCAGACCGCTACAAACACCTGCTCGCTGCCCGCGTGGGGGACGCGATGCAGGCGCGTTACGCGCCGCCTTCGCCCTGTATTTCGGTGTGCAAGATCGACCCGGCTACGCGCTGGTGTGTCGGTTGTATGCGCACCCTGGACGAGATTGGCGCGTGGGCCAATAGCAGCGACGATGACAAGCGTGCCGTGTGGGGCGTTATTGCCGCTCGCCTGAAGGAGTCGGCCGCGTGAAGACGATCAATTTTTTTCTTGATTTCATTTCGCCTTTCGCCTATTTGGCGTTTGAGGAGTTACCTAAGACGCTGGCCGGACTGTCGTATGCGGTGCGCTACAAGCCGGTGTTTTTCGGCGGCCTGCTGCAACACAACGGCCAGATGGGGCCAGCCGAGCTGCAGCACAAGCGGGAATGGACTTACCGCCACACGCAGTGGCTGGCGCAAAGCAAAGGCATTCCGTTTGCCATGCCGGCGATGCATCCATTCAACCCGCTACCGCTCTTGCGCTTGGCCGTGGCCACCGACCGCTTGGGCGAGCCCAATCGCTATGTCTGCGAAACCATCTTCCGCCATGTTTGGATTGGCGGGGCTGATGCGGCGGACGTGGCACGCACGGCTGCGTTGTCGGATTCTCTGCAAGCTGCTCGCCCGCTTTATATGGATGCGCCAGCTGCCAAAGAGTTACTGACGCAGCACACGCAAGACGCAATTGCCGCCGGCGTTTTTGGTGTGCCTTCGTATGCGGTGGATGACCGCGTGTTTTGGGGCCTGGATGCTTTGCCCATGCTGCGCGCGTATCTGGAAAACGATCCATCGCTGGATGCGGCGCAATGGCAGGCCTTGGCCGATGTGCCTTACGGCATCGCACGTCGGAAGACTCCTTAGTCCACCATGCGGTATCCGAAGCGCGGGTAAGTACCCACTGCGTCAGGTACGGGTCAGTTCGGCGCAAGCTGCGGTTATTTTCACGTCAGTGGTGGGTCAGTGCCCGCTTGAACAATTGCGCAGGCCTTGATGTCTGAGGCTATAACAATGATTCAGGAGCACGCCATGGAAGCAGTTGCAGATCGCCCGATGTCTACCGAGGAAAAGAAGGTCATCTTCGCGTCCTCTTTGGGCACGGTATTTGAGTGGTACGACTTTTATCTGTACGGCTCTTTGGCCGCCATCATTGCCAAGCAATTTTTTGGTGGCTTGGACGAAGGCTCGGCTTTCATCTTCGCGCTGCTGGCGTTTGCTGCGGGCTTTATCGTGCGGCCTTTCGGTGCGCTGGTGTTTGGCCGATTGGGCGACATGATCGGGCGCAAGTACACCTTTCTGGTGACGATTCTGATCATGGGTTTGTCGACTTTTATCGTCGGCATATTGCCCTCGTATGCCTCGATTGGCGTGGCCGCTCCGGTCATTTTGATTGCCCTGCGCATGCTGCAAGGTTTGGCGCTGGGTGGTGAATACGGCGGCGCGGCAACCTATGTGGCCGAGCACGCGCCCCATGGCAAGCGTGGCGCGTACACCGCGTGGATTCAGACCACGGCAACGCTGGGCCTGTTTTTGTCGCTGATTGTGATTCTGGGTGTGCGCACCTCCACTGGCGAAGAAGCCTTTGCCGATTGGGGCTGGCGCATTCCGTTCCTGGTCTCGATTTTTCTGCTGGGCGTGTCGGTCTATATCCGCCTCAGCATGAATGAGTCCCCCGCTTTCGCCAAGATGAAAGCCGAGGGCAAGACCTCCAAAGCGCCCTTGAGCGAATCCTTCGGCCAGTGGAAAAACCTCAAGGTCGTGATCCTGGCGCTGGTGGGCTTGACTGCAGGGCAGGCCGTGGTCTGGTACACGGGTCAGTTCTACGCGCTGTTTTTCCTGACGCAAGCTCTGAAGGTGGACCCGCCAACGGCCAACATCATGGTGGCGATTTCCTTGGTGATCGGCACGCCCTTCTTCATCGTCTTTGGCGCGCTGTCCGACCGCATTGGCCGCAAGCCCATCATCCTGCTGGGTTGCGCGCTGGCGGTGTTCACCTACTTCCCCGTCTTCACCGCGCTGACCAAAGCCGCCAACCCCGATCTGGCTGCGGCCCAGGCCAGCGCCAAGGTC
>CANIRI010000208.1 GCA_947469815.1 Comamonadaceae bacterium
ACACTGGCCTCGCAGTTCTTCATTGTCTGGGCGCTGGACAAGTTCGGCTGGTTCAAAAACTACGACAGCTCGGGCATCATCAATGCGCAGGCTATCGTGGTCTTCGGCCAGACCATGGGCACGCCGGCTGAGAAGTACCTGGTGGTATTTGCCATCGTCGCAGCGCTGGCTTTGCTAGCGGCAAATATGGCCGCAGGCAGTGTCGGGCGCGGTTGGATGGCAGTGCGCGATATGGATGTTGCGGCTGAGGCCATGGGCTTGTCGCTGCTGCGTACCAAGCTGCAGGCTTTTGCGATCAGTTCTTTCTATTGCGGTGTGGGTGGCGCGCTCTACCTGTTTGCGTACCTGCAGACCGCAGAGCCGACGGGCTTTAATATCGAGTTGTCCTTCCGCATTCTTTTCATGGTGATCATTGGCGGGCTGGGCACCATACTGGGTGCTTTCCTCGGCTCTGCGTTCATTTTGTTGCTGCCGATTTTTCTGAATATATTTTTCCACGCGATATTTGGCGCCGCTGTCGATGCGACGATCACCTCCGCGCTGGAGCAGGTGATATTCGGCGTATTGATCATCGTGTTTCTGATTTATGAACCCCTTGGTCTGGCGCGTCTTTGGCAGATCACGAAGGAGCGGCTGCGCCTGTGGCCGTTCAAGTACTGAGCACCCCACCACCAACCACTAGGAGACATGGATATGAGATACCACTCGATTCGCAGCGTGATCTTGCGCGGCTTGCTAGCGGCAGGATTGGCATTCGCAGCTGCCACTCCTACCGCCGTGATGGCCCAGGCCCAGGAACAGTATTTCGGCATTCCGAGCAGCCGCGTCGGTCCGTACTCCGCTATGGGTACCGGCTATTACGGCGGCATCATCGACTACCTGAACTATGTGAACATGAAGTTCGGCGGTGTCAACGGCGTCAAGCTGACCTACGAAGAGTGCGAGACCGAGTACAACGCCTCGCGTACGGTGGAGTGCTACCAGCGCCTGCTCACCAAAGGCAGCCAGCGCATGGTCGTGTTTGACACCTTGGGAACGCCGGGCGCTTATGCAGTGATCAACCGCATGGAGCCGGACAACGTGGTGCTGGCCCAGTACGGATACGGCCGCACCGATGCAGCCGACGGTACGGTCTGGCCCTGGGTGTTTAACGCCGCCGGTCACTATTGGGGCCAGGTTGCGGTGCAAATGTCCTTCATGGCCCAGCAAGAGGGTGGCATCGACAAGATGAAGGGCAAGACCGTGGTGCACCTGCACATTGACAGCGCCTTCGGCCGCGAGCCGCTGCCTGCTATGCGCGAGATCGCCAAGCAGTGGGGCGTGCGGCTGCTGGAAATCCCCGTGCCGCCGCCCGGCTTGGAGCAGCAGTCGCAGTGGCTGCAAATCCGCCGTGAGAAGGCTGATTGGGTGACATTCTGGGGTGCAGGTTCTGGCATGAATTCCACCGCCATCACCAACGCAGCCCGCGTCGGTTTTCCGCGTAACCGCATGGTGTATGTCTCCTTCGGCGGCGCTGAAGAGGACATGGTCCCCGCGGGTGACGCGGCCAAGGGCACCTACGTGACCGCCAACGCGGTTCCAGGCAAATTTCCGCTGATTCAGGACATCGAGAAAGTGGTGTACGGAGCCGGCAAGGGCAACATGAAAGATGTTGAGCGCGTTGGAACGGTGTACTACAACCGTGGCGTCGGTGCGGCAGCGATGTGGGTGGAAGCCTTGAAGAACGCGCAGCGTATCCACAAAAAGAGTGGCAAAACCGTCACCGGGCCTGAGTTCCGCGACGGCTACGAGGCGCTGGACATTTCCGACGCCAAGCTCAAAGAAATCGGTATCCAGGGCATGTCCGCGCCATTCAAAATGTCCTGCACCAAGCACGACGGTGCTGAGAGTTTCCGCGTGATGCAGTGGGACGGCAGCAAGTTCGTGATGGTCAGTTCCTGGACACCGGCGCCTGATCCAGCCTTCATCCGCAAGCTCATTGAAGAATCGGCTGCGAAATTCGCCGTCGAGAACAAAATCACGCCGAAAAAGTGCTCGTGAACACCGCTACCGCCTCTGCTTCCCTGACGGGCAGCGCCGCAGTGCCCCAGGCAGCGGCGCAGCCTATCCTGGCGGTCAAGAACATCGAGGTCATCTATGACCACGTGATCTTGGTGCTGCGCGGTGTCTCCTTCGAGGTGCCGCAGGGCAAGATCGTCGCCCTGCTTGGTGCCAACGGTGCCGGCAAGAGCACCACCTTGAAGTCGGTTTCCACGCTGCTGGCCTCGGAGCGGGGTGAGGTGACCAAGGGTTCGATCGAGTTCCGGGGCAAACGCACCGAAGCCCTGGCCCCGGGCGAGATGGTCGGCATGGGCATGGTGCAGGTCATGGAAGGCCGTCATTGCTTTGGACACCTGAGCGTCGAAGACAACCTGATCACGGGGGCCTATGCCCGTCCGATTAACCGGGCGCAGGTGCGTGACGAGCTGGAGAAAATTTACGCCTATTTCCCCCGCCTGAAAACGCGCCGCACCAGTTTGGCCGGCTACACCTCCGGCGGCGAGCAGCAGATGGTGGCGATTGGCCGCGCCATGATGGCCAAGCCCAGCATGTTGCTGTTGGACGAGCCGTCTATGGGCTTGGCACCGCAAATCGTGGCCGAGATTTTTGAGATCGTGCGCGAGCTCAACCAGAAAGAAGGGGTCAGCATCCTGCTGGCCGAGCAGAACACCAATGTGGCGCTCAAGTACGCCGACTATGGTTACATCTTGGAAAGCGGCCGGATCATGCTGGACGGCACCGCCAAGGAGTTGTCCGAAAACGCAGATGTCAAAGAGTTCTACCTGGGCCTGGCCAAAGAAGGCCGCAAGAGCTTCCGGGGCATGAAATCCTACCGGCGTCGCAAACGCTGGCTCTAGGCTGACCAGGGCGACTGGCCTATGATGACCGTGCCATCATTGACCGTGACCCCCAGCAGGAGCACCCATGAAAATCACTGTCTCCACCCTCGTCGCAGCGCCCATTGACAAAGTCTGGCGCGCTTATTCCGCGCCCGAAGACATCCAGCAGTGGAACGCGGCGTCCGCCGACTGGCACACCACCTCGGCCTCGGTGGACCTGCGGGTTGGCGGCACCTTTTCTTCGCGTATGGAGGCGAGAGACGGCTCGGTTGGTTTTGATTTCGCAGGCACCTACACCCTCGTCGAACCACCCCACAGACTGGTGTACACCTTTGGCGACCGCAGCGCAGACGTGGCCTTTGTGCCGGGCGCGTCGGGCGTCACGGTGACGATCACATTCGATGCCGAGTCCGCGCACCCCGAAGAGGCCCAGCGCGAGGGCTGGCAAGCCATTCTGGATAATTTTGCCCGCCACGTAGTGGCGCGCCACCGGGCCCACTAAGAGCCAGCTACCCGACCCTGGCCGCTCGTCTTGGCCCTGGTCTCCTTGAGCATCTGTAGTTGCTGCCTAAACCGCGCGGGGTCTACTGTCTCCAGTCCCGCGTGTCCTTTGATTTGAAGACCGCGCTCGGTTACCAGCGCATCCATGCCAATGTCATGCGCCTGGGGCTGGATGCTGGGTATGCGGCTGATCTCAAAGCCCACGGCCACGCACAGAGGGCGCGGGTGTTGCGTGGCCAGCGTGCGGTCAAAGTAGCCGCCGCCATACCCCAGCCGAAAGCCCTGCGCGTCTATGCCTACTGGTGGTATCAGCAGCAGATCGGGCAGCGCCGTGGCGCTGTCACGCGGGAAGGGGATTCCATAGACTCCGCGCTCGAGGGCCGTGTCCGGCGACCAGATGCGGAATTCCAGCCCCAGGCCGGCACCGCGCACCACCGGCAGCGCGGTTTGCACGCCGCATCGGCGAATGGGCGCGGCGAAGTGGCGGGCGTCAAACTCGGCCTTGAAGGGCCAGCACAAGCCCAGCACCACGCCGTGGCCCAGATGGCCCAAGCCGACGTCTAGCCACTCGTTGATGGATGCGCTCCACGCTGCGCGCTCAGCGGCGGGGACAGCCTGCCGGACCGCGAGCAGGGTCTCGCGCTGACCCTTGCGCCAGGCTGCCAGTTCAGGGCTGAGCGCCACGACAGCAGGGCGTCAGCTTTGGTAGTCGCTGATGGGTACGCAGCTGCAAAACAGATGGCGGTCGCCATAGACGTTATCCACACGCCCCACCGTCGGCCAGTACTTGTGGTGCTTGAGGCTCTCCAGCGGAAACGCGCCGAGGCTGCGGGCATAGGACCGCGACCAGTCATCGGCCAGCACGCTGGCAGAGGTATGCGGGGCATGTGTCAGCGGGTTGTCGTCACGCGGCCAGACGCCGACCTCCACCTGGCGGATCTCATCGCGAATGGCAACCATGGCGGCGATGAAGCGGTCGATCTCAGCCAGGGTTTCGCTCTCGGTCGGTTCCACCATCAGCGTACCCGGCACCGGAAAGCTCAAGGTGGGCGCGTGGAAACCGTAGTCCATCAGGCGCTTGGCCACGTCTTCGGCGCTGATGCCCGAGGCTTCTTTGAGCGGGCGCAAATCGAGAATGCATTCATGCGCCACCCGGCCGTTGTCGCTGGCGTACAGCGTGGGGTAGTGCTCGCGCAGTTCGTGGCTGATGTAATTGGCCGCCAGAATCGCCGCCTCGGTGGCGTGCTGCAAGCCCTGCGCGCCCATCATGCGGCAGTACATCCAGCTGATCGGCAGCACCGCAGCGTTACCCAGCGGAGCGGCTGAGATGGCCCCCACGCCCGCGCCGCCGGATCCGCCCGGCAAATACGGCACCAGGTCTTCGACCACACACACTGGCCCGACGCCGGGGCCGCCGCCGCCGTGCGGGATGCAAAAGGTTTTGTGCAGATTGAGGTGGCTGACATCGCCGCCGAATTCGCCGGGTGCGGCCACG
>CANIRI010000209.1 GCA_947469815.1 Comamonadaceae bacterium
GGCTGGCTGGCCGAGCACATGCTGATTCTGGGCGTGACCAACCCGCAGGGTCGCAAGTACCACATCGCCGCCGCCTTCCCCAGCGCCTGCGGCAAGACCAACTTCAGCATGCTGGTGCCACCGGCATCCTTCACGGGCTGGAAAGTCAGCACCATCGGCGACGACATTGCCTGGATCAAACCCGGGGTAGACGGCCGCATGCGCGCCATCAACCCCGAGGCCGGTTATTTCGGCGTGGCCCCCGGCACCAACCACCACACCAACCCCAACTGCATGGCCAGTTTGGACCGGGACGTGATCTTCACCAACGTGGCGCTAACCGACGACGGCGACGTCTGGTGGGAGGGCATGGAAAAAGACAGCAGCCTGCCCGCGCACCTGATCGACTGGCAGGGGAAGGATTGGACGCCCGCCCTGGCCCGCGAAACCGGTGCCAAGGCCGCCCACCCCAACGCGCGCTTCACGGTGGCCGCCAGCAACAACCCGGCGCTGGACACGGCCTGGGACGACCCGCAGGGCGTGCCGATTGATGCTTTCATTTTCGGCGGTCGCCGCTCCACCACCGTGCCGCTGGTGACGCAGGCGCACAACTGGGTGGAAGGCGTCTACATGGCCGCCACCATGGGTTCGGAGACCACGGCTGCGGCCACCGGCGCGCAAGGCGTGGTGCGGCGCGACCCCTTCGCCATGCTGCCCTTTACCGGCTACAACATGAGCGACTATTTCCAGCACTGGCTGGACATGGGCAAGAAACTGGGCCATACCGGCGTCAAGCTGCCCGCCATTTTTTGCGTCAACTGGTTCCGCAAGGGCGATGACGGCAAGTTTGTCTGGCCCGGCTACGGCGAAAACATGCGGGTGCTGAAGTGGATGATTGACCGCATCGAAGGCCAGGCCAGCGGCGTGGACAACGGACTGGGCATCAGCCCCAGCTATGCGGAGATGCAGTGGGACGGGCTGGACTTTGATGCCCGCGCGTTCGCGCGCGTCACCGACATGGACAAAGCCGATTGGGCGCAGGAAATCGCGCTGCACACCGCGCTGTTCACCCAGCTCGCGCACCACCTGCCCGCGGAGCTGAGCGCCACCCAGCGCGCGCTGCAGGAGCGGCTGGCGGCCTGAGCCGTCCGGGCAGGCGACAGCCGTCACCGGCGGCGGTCATGGCATGCTCGGGATATGAAAATCCAGCTGTATTCCGACCTGCATTTGGAAGCGCATCTGGCGTTTGCGCCGCAGCCTGCGCCGGGTGCCGATCTGCTGGTGCTGGCGGGCGACATTGGCTCCTACCAAGCGGGCTCGGCGCTGGCGCACGACCCCGACTTCGGCCTGGCCCGTTTTTCACCCCGCCACGGCTGGCCCGCGCCGGTGCTGTTCGTGCCCGGCAACCATGAATACGACGCGCTGGACTTTGACGTTGCGCACGCGCGGCTGCGCGAGACCTGCGAACGCCTGGGGATGGTGTGGCTGGAGCGCGCGGTATGGCACCCGCCTGGGTCTGATGCGCAAGGCCGTCCGCTGCGCTTCATCGGCACCACGCTGTGGACCGACTTTGACGCGCTGGTGGACCTCAAAGCCCCGCTCACCGCGCAACTGCAGGCACGCGACAAAGCATTTCGTGCTGCTAACTTTTATCTGAAGAAGACCGACACCACTCGGCGCGGCGAAGCCTTTCTGGCCGAAGCGGTGCGGGAGCAGGCGCTGCTGTGCCAGGACTGGCTGCGCGCGGCGCTGGATGCGCCTTTTGATGGCAGCACAGTGGTGGTGACGCACTTTGCACCCAGCTTGCGCAGCGCCGACCCGCGCTACGGGCTGGTGCCCGGAACCGCCGGTTTTTGCAATGCGCTGGATGAGCTGCTGCCGCAGGCCGATCTGTGGCTGCACGGCCATTTGCACGCCCCCAGCGACTACCGCCACGCCGGTTGCCGGGTGGTGGCCAACCCGCTGGGCTACGCGCGCAAGAACGAGCAGAGCGCCTTTGCTGCATGCGCTACGCTGGAGATCTAAGGCAGACGCGCAGCCGGTGAAGGTATGGGCTGCGACTGCGGGTTTTCGCCCTATGAAAAATCCAGGGCAGGCCTACAATGTGCCTAGTTTTTCAGCACGTTCGCGCCCTCCCCACACCCATCTCCCTATGCAGATTGGCCCTTACGCCTTCGCAAACCGCGTTTTTGTCGCGCCCATGGCGGGCGTGACGGACCGGCCGTTCCGCCAGCTGTGCAAGCGGCTGGGGGCGGCCTACGCGGTCAGCGAGATGGTGACCTCGCGCAAAGATTTGTGGGATTCGCTGAAGACCTCGCGGCGTGCCAACCATGACGGCGAACCCGGCCCTATCGCCGTGCAAATTGCCGGCACCGACGCCGAGATGATGGCGCAGGCCGCGCAATACAACATCAGCCGCGGCGCACAGATCATCGACATCAATATGGGCTGCCCGGCGAAAAAAGTCTGTAACCGCTGGGCCGGTTCGGCGCTGATGCAAGACGAGGGATTGGCCATCGAGATCGTCCACGCGGTGGTACAGGCCTGCGCGCCGCACGGGGTACCGGTGACGCTCAAGATGCGCACCGGCTGGAGCGCGCACGGGAAAAATGCGCTCGCCATCGCCCTGGCCGCCGAACAGGCCGGTGTGGCCATGGTGACGGTGCACGGCCGCACACGGGAGCAGGGCTACAAAGGCTTGGCCGAATACGACACGGTGCGCGCCGTGAAAGCGGCGCTGCGGATTCCGGTGGTGGCCAACGGCGACATCGACTCGCCCGAAAAAGCCGCCGCTGTTTTGGCATACACCGGCGCCGACGCTGTGATGGTGGGCCGCGCCGCGCAGGGACGGCCGTGGATATTCCGCGAAATCAACCACTACCTGGCGACCGGCACGCATCTGGCACCGCCGTTGGTGGAAGAGGTGCGGCGCTTGCTGGTGGAACATCTGCACGACCACTACAGCTTGTACGGTCAGTACACCGGCGTGCGTTCGGCGCGCAAGCACATTGGCTGGTATGTGCAGGCGCTACCCGGGGGCGAAGCCTTCCGGCGCGAAATGCTGGTGCTGGACGACAGCGCCGCGCAGGTGGCCGCAGTGGAGCAATTTTTTGACATCTTGAGCGCGCAGATGGACCGCATCCCACCGCCCGCGCACACCGCCACACCAACCATGCACACAGGGGAGATGGTATGAGCAGCATCGAAGAATCGGTACGCCGCAATGTGCAGGAGTACTTCAAAAACCTGGACGGCACGCCCCCCGCCGGGGTGTATGACATGCTGATCCGCGCAGTCGAAAAACCGCTTCTGGAAGTGGTGATGGCGCAGGCCGGTCACAACCAGTCCAAAGCGGCAGACTGGCTGGGTCTGAACCGCAACACCCTGCGCAAAAAACTCGACGAACACGGAATGCTCAAAGCCCCATCACGATGAACCACCCCACACCGCCCATGAACGCCCTTATTTCGGTCTCCGACAAAACCGGCGTGCTCGAGCTGGCGCAGGCCCTGGCCGGTCTGGGCGTGCGCCTGCTATCCACCGGCGGCACTGCCAAACTGCTGGCAGACCATGGGCTGGCGGTTACCGAAGTGGCCGACATGACGGGTTTTCCGGAGATGCTGGACGGGCGCGTCAAAACCCTGCATCCCAAGGTGCACGGCGGCTTGTTGGCCCGAAGGGATCTGGCCACACATATGGCGGCACTGGATGAACACGGCATTGCCACCATCGATTTGCTGGTCGTCAATCTCTATCCCTTCGAAGCCACCATCGCACAGCCCGGTTGCACGCTGGAAGATGCGATTGAGAATATCGACATCGGCGGGCCGGCCATGGTGCGCAGCGCGGCCAAGAATTGGCAGGACGTGGTTGTACTGACGGATGCGTCCCAATACGACGAAGTCATCGCTGAGCTGCGCGACAGCGGGCAGGTCAGCCGCAAAACCAAATTTGCACTGGCGGTGGCGGCGTTCAACCGCATCAGCCAGTACGACGGCGCGATCAGCGACTACCTTTCGTGCATCCGCGAAGACGGCAGCCAATCCGCCTTCCCGGCGCAAAGCAACAGCCGTTTTGTGAAGCTGCAAGACCTGCGCTATGGCGAGAACCCGCACCAGCAGGCGGCTTATTACCGCGATCTGTATCCGGCCCCCGGCTCGCTAGTCACCGCCACCCAGCTCCAGGGCAAGGAGCTCAGCTACAACAACATCGCCGACGCCGATGCCGCCTGGGAGTGCGTGAAGAGCTTCGCCAACCCCGCCTGCGTCATCGTCAAACACGCCAACCCTTGCGGCGTGGCGCTGGGCACAGACGCCTTGTCCGCGTACCGCAAAGCATGGCAAACCGACCCGACCTCGGCTTTCGGCGGCATCATCGCCTTCAATTGCACGGTAGACGGCGCGGCTGCAGAGTTGATCGCGCAGCAGTTTGTCGAGGTCTTGCTGGCGCCCGCTTTCAGCGCAGAGGCCCTGGCCGTTTTCCAAGCCAAAGCCAATGTGCGCTTGCTGCAAGTGGCGCTGCCGCCGGGTGGCGCCAGCGCCTGGGCACAGGGGCGCAACGCAGTCGATGCGAAACGGGTGGGCTCAGGCCTGCTGCTGCAGACGGCTGACAACCAGGAATTGACCTTGGCCGACCTGCGCGTCGTCACCACCCTGCAGCCAACGGCGGCACAAATGGATGACTTGCTGTTTGCGTGGAAAGTCGCGAAGTACGTCAAGTCCAACGCAATTGTGTTTTGCGCCGGCGGCCAAACCCTGGGTGTGGGCGCGGGGCAGATGAGCCGGCTCGATTCGGCGCGCATCGCAGGCATCAAAGCGCAGCATGCGGGTTTGTCACTGGCTGGCAGCGTGGTTGCCAGTGACGCGTTTTTTCCGTTTCGCGATGGCCTGGA
>CANIRI010000210.1 GCA_947469815.1 Comamonadaceae bacterium
GGGGTGTCGTCCTGCAGGTCAGATTTGCGCAGGTTGCCGCTGAACTGCGGGCCCATGCCGTAGATCACGGTGGGGTCGGTCTGCAAACGCATACCTAACACCAGGCGGTTGTGGAAAACGGCTGAAATCTGGCCCTGATCGGCCACGCGCCCGGTTTCTTTTTCGATGATGCTGGCCAAAATCAGCGCCTCATCGGGCGATGTCAATGGGATCCCCCGATTGCGCGCCGCCCAGGCCGCTTCCAGGCGCTTGTCCATGGCGCGCAAAGCGCGCTGCAGCACCTTGACATCCGATGTGCCGCGCGGGTAGCTGTAGGTGTCGGGGAAAAAGCGCCCCTCGGGCGGCAGGCCTGGGCGCCCGAGCAGCTTCATCAACTCGGCGTCGCTCAGGGATTTGGTGGTGGGTTTCAAGCCCTCCGAGCTCGCGAGCACCTGGCGCATCTGGCGGAAGTTCCAGCCTTCCACCAGGGTCACGGCGCCCACGGACACATCCGAGCCCGTCAGCTTGCCCAGCAGCTGCCAGGGTGTGATCGTGTTCTCAAAACCATAGCTGCCCGCCAGAATCCGGCGCGACTGACCCGACACGCGAAACCAGGCGTACAGCGCATCCGCATCCAGCGGCATACCGGACTGCTGCACCAGCACCGCCACCTGGCGCGCACCCATGCCGGGCTCCACCTCCAGTTCAATGCCACCGGACGGGAGATCTACCACCCGGCCAACCCACCAGACGCCCACGCCACCGGCTGCCAGAGCCAGACAAAACAAAAGGGTCAAAACCCGGAGTAACCATGTGCGCACCAAAGGCCGCTCCCGCAGAAAGTGTGACGGCCATCATAATTGGCCGCATGACCGATTCCACTCCCGTTGCCAGCGCGGGCGCTGCCCCACTGAAGCACCTTGGCGTCATCCGCATCACCGGTGCCGACGCTGCCAACTTCATCCACAACCAGCTCACGCAAGACTTTTTGCTGCTGCCGCCGCAGCACGCGCGCTTGGCGGCTTTTTGCTCGGCCAAGGGGCGCATGCAGGCCAGCTTTATCGGCTTCAAACCCGACGCCGATACGGTGCTGCTGGTGTGCAGCCAGGACCTGCTGGCCGCCACGCTCAAGCGCCTGCGCATGTTTGTGCTGCGGGCCAAAGCGGTGCTGGACGACGCCAGCGCCGATTTCGCGCTGTTTGGCTGCCTGTGGCCGACTGCCTCGACAACCACAGCCGAACCCGCAGCCTGGACGCTGACAGCCGACGCCGATGGCACCCGCATACAGCTGTACCCGGGCGCGGGCTGCCACCGCGCGCTGTGGATCGGCCCGGCGGGTAGCCACCCCGCGCTGGCGCAACTGCCCGTAGACACCTGGCTGTACGCGGATGTGATGTCCGGCGTAGCAACCATCAGCCAGCCGCTGTTCGAGGCGCTGGTTCCGCAAATGCTGAATTACGAATCGGTGGGCGGGGTCAACTTCAAAAAGGGTTGCTACCCCGGGCAGGAGGTGGTGGCGCGCAGCCAGTTCCGGGGCATCCTGAAACGCCGCGCCTACATCGTGCGCGGCAGCGCGCCCATGCACGCCGGGCAGGAGATTTTTTCTGCGATGGATCCGGAA
Source organism: Comamonadaceae bacterium (assembly GCA_947469815.1). Classification (GTDB taxonomy): domain Bacteria; phylum Pseudomonadota; class Gammaproteobacteria; order Burkholderiales; family Burkholderiaceae_C; genus Allorhodoferax. Next base: position 1,601 of record CANIRI010000210.1, read on the forward strand.
CAAGCCTGTGGCGTCGTGGTGCAAGCCGCAGCCGAACCGGGAACCGGGGCCTGGGTTGGCATCGCCGGCTTGCAGGTGCAAGCCGCTGAGCAAGGCGGCTTGGCGCTGGGAAGCGTGGGAGGCGCCAGCTTAGCCCTACTGGCTCTGCCTTACGCGCTGTTGGACGACGTGTAAAAACGCCTTAAGCCGCAGCGATGGCAAGGCCCCGCGCAGCGGTATCACCCCAAGCCGCGCCAGCCACCAAAGGCAATTCGACCACCGCATCTGCCACCACTGCCTGAGGCAAAAGCCGGGCTGCTGCGATCACCAGGCCCAAACGGTTGCGGACAACCGCGTGCCGCGCGCCATGGTCCTGCGGCTCAGGCTTGCGCAAGGTGCGCACCGCGTCACCCATATCCACCCAGAAACCGGTTTGCAGGTCCGTGACGGACAACCCCGCATCGAACCCTTCCATGGTCTGGCGCAGCACAGCAGGCACAGTCAGAGGGGTGCGCGATAGCGGATCGGCAAACACATGCACCAACTCGGCAGCCACCAGCAGTTGATCGCCCCGAAAAATGCCACCCTGCAACTGGATCGACGTGTTGCCCACCCGCGCGCAGCGCAAACCCACATCCAAATAATCGTCGTACATGGCTGAGGCGTGGTATTCCAAAGTGGCCTTCTTCACGAACAATTCGCCGCCCAGCGCAGCCAGCGTGGGCTCATAGGGCAAACCCATGGCGCGCCAGTAATCGGCCAGCGCCGTATCCAGGTACATCAGGTAATGCGGGTTGAAAACGATCTTCTGCAGATCGACCTCCGCCCAGCGAACCCGCAGGCGGTAAAGGAACCGGAAGTCAGAGCGCGCGAGTGACATGAGCAGGTACAGGGTTGGGCGGGGGTGAGGATTTATAGTGTGCCATGGCCGAAATCCTCTATATCACCTCGATCAAAATCGACTTCGGCATCCTCATAAGCCTCGCTGCGGAATGCGACAAAACGCAGATCCAGCGCCCGCTGATCGTGACCGACGCAGGTGTCAAAGCGGCAGGTATCTTGCAGCAGGCGCTGGATGCGCTGCCCGGTATGGCGGTGGCGGTTTTTGACCAGACGCCCTCCAACCCGACCGAAGCCGCCGTGCGCGCCGCCGCAGCGCTGTACCAGGCGCATCGCTGTGATGGTCTGATTGCCGTTGGCGGAGGATCATCGATCGACTGCGCCAAGGGCGTGGCGATAGCCGCCACCCACCCCGGACCGCTCACCACATACGCCACGATTGAGGGCGGCTCACCCAGAATTACGGCGGCTGTCGCGCCGCTGATTGCCGTGCCCACGACCGCTGGCACTGGCAGCGAAGTGGCGCGGGGTGCGATCCTCATCGTCGATGACGGGCGCAAGCTGGGCTTTCATTCCTGGCATCTGGTTCCCAAAGTGGCGCTGCTGGACCCACTGCTCACGCTCGGGCTGCCGCCTCTGCTCACCGCTGCGACCGGGATGGACGCGATTGCACATTGCATGGAGACCTTCATGGCCGCCCCCTTTAACCCGCCGGCCGACGGCATTGCATTGGACGGCCTGGCGCGCGGCTGGGCGCACATCGAGCGCGCCACCAACAACGGGCAGGACCGAGAAGCGCGCATGAACATGATGAGCGCCTCCGCCCAGGGAGCGCTGGCTTTCCAAAAAGGCCTGGGCTGTGTGCATTCGCTCAGCCACAGCCTGGGCGGCGTCGACCCGCGCCTGCACCACGGCACCCTCAACGCCATGTTTTTGCATGCGGTGATCCGCTTTAACGCCCAGACCGAATCTATCCAGCGCGAGCGCCGCATGCAACGCATGGCCTATGCCATGGGGCTGGGTGCCATTGAGGACGCATCGCAGGCCGCCGAGGCACTGGCACATGCCATTGTGGCCATGAACGCCCGCCTGGGCTTGCCCCCAGGTTTGGCCGCGATGGGCGTGCAGCGAAACTGTTTTGACAAGGTCATCGCAGGTGCGCTGGCCGACCATTGCCACAAAACCAACCCCCGGATCGCCAACGCGGCGGATTACCGGGGGATGCTGGAGGCGGCGATGTAACTTGGTGTTCCAATGATCGGGACCCGGCACACAAGGAACAACCATGAACCGACCCGCCATTCTGTTGCTGACCTGGACCCTGACCAGCCCGCTGGTGGTTCTGGCCGCCGATAAAAACTGCCCCGCGCAATGCGAGACACAGCAGGAAAAATGCCTGAAGGAAGCCCAAACGGACAAGGTCAAGGAGACCTGCAAGACCTATTTGAAGGGCTGCTTGAAATCCTGTAGCCAGGCCAAGTGAGCGCGGCCCCCCGTATGTTCGCCATCATTCCCCGCGCTGCCGATTTCCGCGCAAGTCCGGGTGGACTCATGCGCGATGTGGTGGCCAGTCTGACGGTTGCGGTGGTGGCGCTGCCGCTGGCGCTGGGCTTTGGTCTGACCTCGGGCATGAGCGCTGCGGCGGGACTGACCACCGCCATCATTGCCGGCTTTCTCGCCGCCTTGCTGGGCGGTTCGCGCTACCAGGTGAGTGGCCCCACCGGGGCGATGACGGTGGTGCTGATTCCCATCATCCATCTCTACGGAACGCAGGCGATTCCACTGTTGGGCTTGCTGGCCGGAGCTATGGTCGTCTTGATGGGCTTCGCACGTTTAGGCGGGGTCATCAACCGCATTCCGGACTCCGTTGTGGAGGGTTTCACCGTCGGGATTGCCTGCGTGATCGCGCTGCAGCAGCTGCCGCTGGCCTTGGGCATTCCCAAGGGTGCGGGCGAACAATCCATGGTGGTGGCTTTCAATACCCTACACGATGCCATCGCCCAGGGTGTGAACTGGCAAACGGTGGCCATGGTGGTGCTCACCCTGTTGGTGAAATTCAGCTACCCCGTCCTGGCCCGTCGACTGAAATTTCGTGTGCATGTGCCGCCCAGCTTTGTGGCGATTCTGGTCGCGCTGCTGGTGGCACAGACAGGCCTGATCCATACCAGCTCTATCGGAGATATTCCGCGCGAAATCGGCCATTGGCAAGGCGCGGATCTTGGGCTGGGCAACATCAGCCATTTGGTATGGCCTGCGTTTTTGATCGCGCTGTTGTGCGCCATCGAGTCACTCTTGTCAGCCCGCGTGGCCGACAGCATGGTGGGCGCCACCAACGGCGCGCGCTATGAGCCGGACCGCGAACTGTTTGGTCAGGGCGCGGCCACTATGCTGGCATCTTTGTTCGGCGGCATGCCGGCGACGGGGGCGATTGCCCGAACCAGCGTCAA
>CANIRI010000211.1 GCA_947469815.1 Comamonadaceae bacterium
AAAGCTGGCAGTGCGCCTACAAAAACGGCCCAGTTAAAAAATGTCTCAATCAGGCTCATGCGCGCCATTCTGAACGCCGACGCGGGCGCGCATCCCTGGGGATACGGCCCGCGTCGGCGTGGTCATCTACAGACTTAGAGCTTGGGAACGTCCATCACTTTCACGGTGGATGAACTGTCAGGCGGGGTGCTGCCAAACCATTTTTTGTTGGTGGCGGCGATAAAGCCTTCTTTTTTGAGCGTGGTCAGGATGTCGTTGACTTTGCCTGCGTCGGCAAAGTTCTTGGCAAACATGAAGGAGTAGCGCTCATTGGTGGGAATGCGCGCGACCACGCGGTACTGGGGCTTGTCCTTGATGTAGTACTCCACAGCAGGGATGTCGCTGATGTAGCCATCAATACGGCCGGCCGCCAGATCGAGCATGGCGGGAGCCAGGCCTTCGTAGCGGGAGATTTTGGCGATCTTCAGCTTGGCGGTGTTCTCGGTGGCATAAATGTCGCCGGTGGAGGCGGTATCCACACCCACGGTTTTGCCAGCCAGGTCTTCAAGCTTCTCGATCTTGGTGGCTTTCAGCACCGACAGCGACTGGTCGCTGTCATAGTAAGGCTGGGCGAATGCCAACGACTCGAGGCGCTTGGCAGTGATGGTGATGGACGAGACCGCAATATGGATACGGCCGGATTGGACCGCAGGGAACAAGCCATTGAAGGGGATGTTGTCGATCTGCACGGTTTTGCCCGCACGTTTGGCCACTTCATTGACCAGGTCAATCTCGAAGCCGACGATCTTGCCCGAGGCGTCCTGGAACTCCCAGGGTACGTTGCCCACGTTGGCCCCGACCACCCAATCGGCAGCCATCGCCGAGCCGCCGGCTACCGTGAAAAGCGACAGCGCCAAGCGCGCCGCGAGGTTTTTGAATTTCATGCTGGTTACTCCAAGTTTGAATGTAAGACGGTTGTTATCAATGCCGCGCGCCGTAGGCCGCCACGCCGACGCAGGATAGCAAGCTGAACCATTTAAATCAACTTTTATTTTTCTGAATCATTTGATTCACGGCGAGCCCCGGGCTGCGAAGCCCTCGCTGAAGCCCGCGCCACGGTTTTCGGTTAAGGTTGCCATATGAATTTGCCATATTTAATTGCATCCATCCGCCAGCAATTGCAATCGGTGATTGTGGGTAAGCAGCAGGAGATTGACGCCTGCATCGCCTGCCTGCTGGCCGGGGGGCACTTGCTGATTGAGGACGTCCCCGGCGTTGGCAAGACCACGCTGGCGCAAGCCCTGGCGCGCACCTTTGGACTGGCTTTTTCGCGGGTGCAGTTCACCTCCGACCTGATGCCCAGCGACTTGAGCGGCGTATCGGTCTTTGCGCGCACAAGCGAGCGCTTTGTCTTCCACCAAGGCCCCCTGTTCACCCAGGTGCTGCTCGCAGACGAGATCAACCGCGCCAGCCCCAAGACCCAAAGCGCCCTGCTGGAAGCGATGGAAGAGCGTCAAGTCAGCGTGGACGGCGAAACCCATGCGCTGCCGGTGCCGTTTTTTGTGATCGCCACCCAAAACCCGCTGGACCAGTCCGGCACCAACACCCTGCCCGAGTCCCAACTCGACCGGTTCTTGATGCGGGTCTCGCTGGGTTACCCGGACCGCGCCTCAGAGCGGCAGCTGCTGGGCGGCGCCGATCGCCGGGCGCAGTTGGCCCACTTGCCAGGTCTGCTGAGCGCCGAGCAGCTGCGCCAGTTGCAGGATGCGGTGCAAGCCGTGCACGCCGCACCCGCGCTGTTGGACTATCTCCAAGATCTGATTGACGCCACGCGCAAGGGCTCGTGGTTTGTGCAAGGCCTAAGCCCGCGCGCAGGCATGGCGGTGCTGCGCGCAGCCAAAGCGCAGGCATTCTTGGAAGGACGCGACTTCGTCGCGCCCGACGATCTGCGCCGGGTGCTGCCCTTCACGGTGGCGCACCGCTTGGTGCCTGCGGTTGACAGCGGGCGCACCGCACTGCAACAGGTCGAGGCCCTGTTGCGCGCGGTCAAGCTACCCTGAGGCCGCGGTGCACAGTACCGCTGCCCTTGAGGTCACCCGCGCCGGCAGCCGCTGGCAGCGCTTCTTTCTGAACCGCAACCCGCCTACCGACACCACGGTACTGACCCAGCGCACGGTCTACATCCTGCCGACCCGCGCCGGATGGTTGCTGGGCGTGACGCTGCTGATCTTGCTGCTGGGCAGCATCAACTACCAGCTGAACCTGGGCTATGTGCTGACGTTTTTGCTGGCGGGAAGCGCGCTGGTCGGCATGCATGTGGCGCACGCCACGCTGCGTGGACTGACCCTGCAATTGCACCCGCCCCCTGCGGTATTTGCCGGGACCACGGTTCGCGCAACCGTGCAGGTGGGTAACCCCGGGCAGCGCACCCGCTACGCGGTGGGGCTGGGCGTCTGGCGCAGCGAGCACTGGACCTGGGCCGATATTCCCGCCCAGGGTTCCAGCATGGTGGCGCTGAACTGGCTGGCTCCCGTGCGGGGCCTGCACAGCCTGCCGCCGCTCACCGTGCAAACCTGCTTTCCGCTGGGCACCTTCCGGGTCTGGACGGTGTGGCGCACCGCAGCGCGTGTGTTGGTCTACCCCGCGCCGGAGCCGCGCGCCCCCGACTTAGCGCTAGCACCGCCTCCGGGTCTGCGGGCGGCGGGCAGCCAGCGCCACAGTGCCGATGCAAGCCTGGAAGATTGGGACGGTGTGCGTCCCTACCGCCCCGGCGATCCATTGAAAACCGTGCTCTGGAAAAAGGCCGCGCAGCGCGACACCTTGGTCAGCCGTGAAGCCACTGGCAGCGCTTGTGGGGAGGTCTGGCTCGATCTGGCGCACACCGGCCTGCGCGCTGGAGCCGACACAGAAGCCCGGCTGGCCCGCTTGTGCGCCTGGGTGCTGGCCGCCCACCAGCAGGAGCTGCGTTTCGGTATGCGGCTTGGCACCAAGACCATCGCGCCGCAGCGGGGGCTGGCACACCGCAACAGCTGCCTGCGCGCCCTGGCGCTGTACCCGCAGCTGGAGCCCTGACATGGCCACCCCCGGGCAACTAGCAGCGATGCGTCGGGCGATGCCGCGCGCACAGCGCGACACGCTCTTCCTCGTGGTGCTGGTGGCCTGGCTCATCAGCCCCCAACTGCCTTTTTTGCCGCTGTGGTGCAGCGGCGCGAGCTTGGCGGTGCTGCTGTGGCGCGCCGGGCTGGCCTGGGGTGCGCGACCGCTGCCGGGCCGCTGGACCATGGGCTTGCTGTTGGTGCTGGCCGTCGGGGCCACGCTGTACGGCTTTGGCAGCCTGATCGGGCGTGAAGCAGGAACGGCTTTTCTGGTGCTGCTGCTGGCGCTGAAAACCCTGGAGCTGCGCACCGCGCGCGACGCCATGGTGGTATTTTTTCTGGGCTTTTTTACCCTGCTGTCCAACTTTTTCTATTCGCAAAGCCTGCTCACGGCAGCGATGATGCTCATGGGGATGTGGGGCTTGCTGACCGCCCTGGTCAACAGCCAGCGGCCGGTGGAACCCGCGCCGCTGTGGCAATCGGCCCGGATTGCCGGGCGCATGGCGCTGCTGGGTACGCCGGTGATGGTGGTCTTGTTTTTGCTGTTCCCACGCATCGGGCCTTTGTGGAGCTTGCCCCAGGATGTACTGCAAGCGCGCAGCGGCCTGTCCGACCAGGTTAGTCCGGGCAGCATGGCCTCCATCGCGCTGGACGATAGCGTGGCCTTCCGGGTCGACTTTGCCGGGCCTGTGCCGCCGCGCCAAAGCTTGTATTTCCGCGGTCCGGTGCTGGCTGCGTTTGACGGCCGCACCTGGCTGGCAGCGCAGGCGCCCCCCAGCCGGGCGCAATCCCCCGAGCTGCAGATTCAAGGCGCAGGCATCGGCTACGCAATCACGCTGGAGCCGACCCAGCAGCCCTGGCTGCTGGCGCTGGACGCGTCACCGGACGCGCCCCTTGTCACCGGCTATGGCGTACAAACCACCCCAGACCTGCACTGGCAAACCGACAAGCCCGTATCGAATCTGCTGCGCTACCAGGCCACGGCTTATGCCGCTTATTCACTGGGTCCCTTGATTGCCAGCCCGGCACTGCGGCGCTATCTGCTGCTGCCAGCGGGCTTCAATCCGCGCACCGTGGAGCTGGCGCGCACGCTGCGCAACGACCCGCGCTTGCAGGCGGCTGGTAGCGCGGCCTTGGTGGAAGCGGCGCTTGCGCAATTGCGCAACGGAGGCTACCGGTACACGCTGGACCCCGGCGTCTACGGCGTGCACACGGCGGACGAATTCTGGTTCGACCGCAAGCAGGGTTATTGCGAGCACATTGCTTCGGCTTTTGTGGTGCTGGTGCGGGCGATGGGCATACCGGCGCGTCTGGTGACCGGCTACCAGGGCGGGGCGGCCAACCCGGTCGATGGTGTGTGGACCGTGCGCCAAAGCGACGCCCACGCCTGGGCCGAAGTCTGGTTACCCGGCACCGGCTGGCAGCGTATCGACCCCACCAGCCTGGTCGCGCCGGAGCGCGCCCTGCGCGCACCCGCGCAGTCGGTACCGCAGGGCGCTTTGGCCCAAGCGCTCTTCACGGTCAGCCCAGGCCTGTTGCCCCGGGTACGCGCGCTGTGGGAAGCCGGAAACAACCGCTGGAACCAGTGGGTGCTGAACTATGCGCAAACACAGCAGTTTGAATTGCTGCGCCAACTGGGTTTCAGCGCGCCGGATGGCGAAGACCTGGGCCGTTTGCTGGCGGTTCTGCTGATGGTGTTCAGCGCGGGCAGCGCCCTAGTGGGTTTGCGCGGGCTGCAAAAAACCGACCCTTGGCTGCGGCTGCTGCACACCGCGCAGCGCAAGCTGCAA
>CANIRI010000212.1 GCA_947469815.1 Comamonadaceae bacterium
GCAGGGCTGCCTGTTCTTCGGCCATGCGGCGGGCAGTGATGTCGGTGGCGATCACCATCTGCGCCAGCCTGCCGTCGACCCAGCTCAAATAGCGTGTGCGCACCTCCAGCCACTTGCCTAATGCCGGTATGAATATTTCGGCGTTTTCGGCCTCCTGCTCGGTCACCGTGGCCACGGGGAACCCAACCAGCGAGTCCACCATGTCGCTCGATTCGTCGTTGCTGCGTCCGGGCACCACGCCGGCTTCGGCGGCCAGTTGCAAATGACCGGCAGCTTCCGCGTTGAACCATTGGCGGTAGGTTTTGTTGGCGAACAACAGTTCGTCGCTGCCCAGTGGTGCAACCGAGATGGAGGCTTCCAGCGCTTCCAGCACGGTGGTGAAGCGGCGGTGCGCGCGCGAGAGTTCTTCGCGAATCCGGTTGGGCTCGGTGATGTCCGTCATCGAGGTGACCCAGCCGGTCTGCGCGCCAAAGGCGTCAATCAGCGGGGCCACGTACAGCCGCGCGTCGAACACATTGCCGTCGCGCCGTTTGACTCGCATTTGGACCCCGCCGGCTTGGGTCTGCCCGCTGAGTTCTTTGGCCAGCAGCTCGTGCAAATCGGCGCGGTCTTCGTCGGGCCAATAAGGGAAGGGCGCACTTTTGCCGATCAAGTCGACATCGTTCCAGCCCGTCATCTGGCAGAAGGCGGCATTCACAAAGGTGATGCGGCCTTGCAGGTCCATGGCGCGCATGCCGGTGAGCATGGAGTTTTCCATGGCCCGGCGGAAATTGGTTTCTGCCACCAGCGCCTGCTGCGTGCGCAAGCGCTTGCGGGTGTGGCGCCAGTTGACGACCAGCATCCAACCGGTAAGCAGGCTCAGTACCCCGACCAGCCAGAACAGGCCGCTGCCGACCACGCCCAGCGAAGCGCGGTAGGCCTGCGCCCGGATCGTCAGATCGGTACCCAGCGGCGAGACATGCAGGGCAAAGCTGGTGGGGTAGCTGATCCATTCGGGCAGGCGGTTACTGAGTTTTTTGGCATCTGGCCGCACGCCGGCCAGAACCGCGCCCTTGGCGTCGGTGATAGAGACCGCGTAGCGCGCCGAGATTTCGGTGGGGATTCCGTAGCGGTACAAACCGTCAACCGAATACTCTGCCATCAGCGCGCCGCCGAAACGGCCCGGCTCTTGCAGCGGAATGACCAACTGCAGCATGGGCGTGTAACTGTCTTTGCGCAGGGCCTGGTAGTAAAAGGCTTTACCCGTGGTCCGCGCGCGCAGAAACAGCACATCGTGGTCCGGGTTGCTGCTCAGGGGCGTGTTGGCCAGTGGCTTGGGGTTCCACACCGTGGCGGATCCGGCGGCCGCACGGATGCGGCGGGTTTCGTCCACCCAGGCCAGGCCCTGGATTTCTGGATACCGGTTCAGAACCACATTGATGCGCATGCGCACTTCTTCTGCGCTGGCTTCGCGGTTGGTGATTTCCCGACCCAGGCGGCTGAGTTGCTCCTGCCTTTCGGTCAGGCGCTGGCGCAGGGTCTGCTGCGCATACTCCACGTCCCGTTCGATGGCTTCCTGGTCGCGGGTCATTTCTTCGACCCGCAGGTAGGTCAGCGCAGCGACGATGGCCAAGAAAAAAATCAGCACCGAGGCCAGCGGTGCCAGCATCGCCAGCCGGTCTTGCCGTGTCGGGTTGAGCTCGCGCCACCACCTGCGCAGGCCGCCAACAATCGGCCAATTCAGCTTGGTCTGCATGGCGGATGCACGGTGCTAGGCATGGGCGGAGTGTAGGGGAGGGCGAACGGGTTTTGCTCCTTCATGGCCTGGGTAATTTCATATAATGAAATGTATTCGCACTATTTGAAACGGTGTCCTTTTGTGCGACACTCTGCTCAGATCTACAACCATCTGCAGAGGAGACTGTGATGACTGATTCGAGTTCCGACATCGACGCCCAAGAGACGCGTGAATGGATGGACGCCCTGTCGGCGGTCATCGAGGCCGAAGGCCCTGAGCGCGCCCATTACCTGTTGGAGCAACTGCTGGAGCACGCGCGCGAAAAGAGCATCGACATGCCTTTCTCCGCGACCACCGGTTATGTCAACACCATCGAACCAGAGCAGGAGCAGCGCTCCCCTGGCAACCTGGAGATGGAAGAACGCCTGCGCGCTTACATGCGCTGGAACGCGATGGCGATGGTGGTCAAAGCCAACCGGCACGACCCCGCAGACGGTGGCGATCTGGGCGGACACATCGGCTCCTTTGCGTCCTTGGCCAGTTTGTTCGGCGCGGGCTTTAACCACTTCTGGCACGCCGAGAGCGAGAACCACGGCGGTGACTGCCTCTATATACAAGGGCATGTTGCCCCCGGCGTGTACGCCCGTGCGTACCTGGAAGGCCGACTGAGCGAGGAGCATCTGCTGCATTTCCGCCAGGAGGTGGATGGCAAGGGCTTGTCCAGCTACCCGCACCCCAAACTGATGCCCGAGTTCTGGCAGTTCCCCACGGTCTCCATGGGTCTGGGGCCGCTCATGGCGATTTACCAGGCGCGCTTTTTGAAGTACCTGCACGCCCGTGGCATTGCCAATACTGAGAACCGCAAGGTGTGGGTCTTTTGCGGCGACGGCGAGATGGACGAGGTCGAGTCCTTGGGCGCTATCGGGCTTGCTTCGCGTGAAAAGTTGGACAACCTGATTTTTGTGATCAATTGCAATCTGCAGCGGCTCGATGGCCCGGTGCGCGGTAACGGAAAAATCATCCAAGAATTAGAGGGTGAGTTCCGCGGTGCTGGATGGAATGTGATCAAGCTGATTTGGGGCAGCAGTTGGGACCCGCTGCTGGCGCGCGACAAAGACGGTGCCTTGCGTAAAGTCATGATGGACACGGTGGACGGCGACTACCAGGCCATGAAGGCCAACGATGGCGCGTATGTGCGCAAACACTTCTTCGGCAAGCACCCCAGCACCGCCAAGATGGTGGAGCACATGAGCGACGCAGAAATTTTTGAGCTGCGCCGTGGCGGCCACGACTCCAAAAAAGTCTACGCCGCCTACCACCAGGCCGTGAACCACAAAGGCCAGCCCACCGTGCTGCTGATCAAAACCATCAAAGGTTTTGGCATGGGCAAAAGTGGCGAGGGCAAAAACAATGTGCACCAGACCAAGAAGCTGACCGACGACGACATCCGGGCCTTCCGCGATCGTTTCAACATCCCGATTCCTGACAGCGAACTCTCCAAGCTGCCCTTCTATAAACCGGCCGATGACACGCCCGAAATGAAGTACCTGCACGAGCGGCGCAAGGCCCTGGGCGGCTACCTGCCGCACCGGCGCATGAAGGCCGACGAGCAGTTCACCGTGCCCGCGCTGGAGACCTTTAAAGCCGTGATCGAACCCACAGCCGAAGGCCGCGAAATCTCCACCACCCAAGCCTATGTGCGCTTTTTGACCACGCTCTTGCGCGACAAGGCCTTGGGCCCGCGTGTGGTCCCGATCCTGGTGGACGAAGCCCGCACCTTTGGTATGGAAGGCCTGTTCCGCCAGATCGGTATTTACAACCCGGACGGACAGCAATACACCCCGGTCGACAAAGACCAGGTGATGTACTACAAGGAAGACAAGCAGGGCCAGATCCTGCAAGAGGGCATCAACGAAGCCGGCGGCATGAGCAGCTGGATTGCCGCAGCCACCAGCTACAGCACCAGCAACCGGATCATGATTCCGTTCTACGTGTACTACTCCATGTTCGGCTTCCAGCGCATTGGCGATCTGGCTTGGGCTGCGGGTGATATGCAGGCGCGCGGCTTCTTGCTGGGCGGCACGTCGGGGCGCACCACGCTCAACGGCGAAGGCTTGCAGCATGAAGACGGCCACAGCCACATCCTGGCCGGCACCATCCCCAATTGCGTGAGCTACGACCCCACCTTCGCGCACGAGGTGGGCGTCATCCTGCACCATGGCTTGAAGCGCATGGTGGAAAAGCAAGACAACGTCTATTACTACCTGACGCTGCTCAATGAGAACTACGCCATGCCAGGCCTCACGCCCGGCACCGAAGAGCAGATCATCAAAGGCATGTACCTGTGCAAACCTGGTGCTGCCGAGGCCAAGTCCAAAAAAGGCGCGCCCCGGGTGCAGCTTTTGGGCTCGGGCACCATCCTGCGCGAATCGATTGCCGCGCAGGCCTTGCTGGAGCAGGATTGGGGCGTGCAGGCCGATGTCTGGAGCTGCCCCAGCTTCAACGAACTCACGCGCGATGGCCAGGATTGCGAGCGCTTCAACATGCTGCATCCGCTGGAGACCCCGCGCCTTTCGTTTGTGGCGCAGCAACTCAGCGCACACAGCGGCCCGGTGGTGGCATCCACCGATTACATCAAGGCCTATGCGGAGCAGATTCGCCCCTTCATTCCCAAAGGCCGCAGCTACAAGGTGCTGGGCACCGACGGCTATGGCCGCAGCGACTTCCGCAGCAAGCTGCGCGAGCACTTTGAAGTCAACCGCCACTACGTGGTGCTGGCCGCGCTCAAAGCTTTGCACGAAGATGGCGTGGTCACCGGTGAAACGGTGGCCAAGGCGATTGCCCAATACGGCATCAAGGCCGACAAAATCAACCCCCTGTACGCCTAAATCCACAGGAGACACAGCATGGCCAGCATAGACATCCAGGTTCCCGACATCGGCGACTTCGACGAAGTCACCGTGATTGAACTCATGGTCGCGGTGGGTGACACCATCCGCGCCGAACAAAGCCTGATCACCGTCGAGTCCGACAAGGCGTCGATGGAAATTCCATCCTCCGCGGCCGGTGTGGTTACCGCGATCAAGGTCGCCGTGGGCGACAAGGTGAAGCAGGGCTCGGTGGTACTCACGATAGAAGC
>CANIRI010000213.1 GCA_947469815.1 Comamonadaceae bacterium
CCTTGTGTTTGCCGCGTAAACGGAGAGCAACTTCGCTGGCTACTCTACCGAGGACCTTATCGGTCGCGTCAAGCACAAACCACTCGTGCACGACCTCAGCGGGTTTGGCGCTGAAAGTTGACATGAGTTTTTCTCTCTTTGAGGGAGGGTTTGCCGGGCTCTTTTCCACGGTCGGCGCTCCACTAGCGGGAGCCTCTTAGGTGGGGACTAGAACTTCGCCGCGGAGCCACGAAAGCGCTGCGAAGCCGAAGATTATACAAAGCGCTGGCCTACCAGCCCATCAGACGGGTCCGGGACTGCCTGTTACAGACACCGCAGAACGAAAAAACCGTGGAAAACCCCCGAGCAGAGCAAGCGCTGTGGCTGCCGAGCCCGCTGCCAAGGCCAAGGCCAATTCGTAGCTGCCGGTCTGGTCAAACAGCAGACCTCCGAGAAAGGGCCCGAGTAAGCCGGCGCTACCCCAGGCGGTAAACACCGCGCCAAAGGTCTTATTGAACCGAGCCGCCCCGAAGCGCGACCGCAGCACCAGTGGAACGACGGCAATCAGGGCTCCGTACGCCATGCCACAGGCGCAAAGACTTGCAAGCGCCACCTTTGGGTCCACAGCAGATGCGACCAGGTACAGCGACACCGTCAGCACCCCCAGCGGCACTGCGAGCGCACGCCGCAAACCCAAGCGGTACACCAGCAGGCCACCGAGCAGGCTGCCCAGTACATTGCCGACCGCATTCAGGGTTGGGGCTAGAGGGCCCCAGTCGGCTCCGTCTGCCAGCGCACCGACGATCGGAACGGCATGTGCGATGGCCATCAGACCACCGGCGGCCCCCAGAAAGTAAACCAGCCAGAAGAATCCCATGTCCATGCCGGGCACCGCAGGCGCGGCCAATTCGGCAGCAGGATGACCCAAAGCGACACGTTCCTCGGAGCCAAACCCACCGGCCGCCAGCGCAGACGCAGCGAACAGCGCCACGGCAAGCCATTGCAAAACCTGCTCGGGCGAGCCACCTTGCAGCATCCAAGCCTCCCACTGCGCGCACACAGCGGCACCGGCGCCATAGACCGCCGTAACCAGGCCGATTGCAAAGCCAGGGCGTGCAGGCAGCGCGGCAGCCGCACGGTCGAGGAACAGGCTGTAGGCCACGCCGTTGACGCCGCCGAACGCCACGCCGTAGCCCAACCACAGGACCGCGAGGGAATTGCCGCGCGCAACCCCGATCAATCCGACCGCCCCCAGCAAGCCACACAGCAAAGCAGTCGCGCGCGCGCTCAACACCGGCAGAATCCATCGGCTCGCAAACACGCCACCCGTCAAGCAGAGAATGGCTAATGCATAAGCAAAACTGACGCTGGCCCGGTCAGATTGGTACTGCACCTGCAGGGGCAGCATGAGCGCGCTGAATGCGTGCAAAGATCCAAATACAAAACTCAGCAGCAAGGCACCCACCAGTACAAACGGCTTTGCTAACGGTTGCGGGTCCTGCATGCCGAGCGTCGTGGATGCCATGTAGAGATTTTCAAATGTCAAAAGGCCCTGATTGCCGCCTGGCAATCAGGGCCTTTTGTTTAAAAGACCGGGGCGGTAAGGACCTAGTCAATGTACTCCTTGGCCGCTGTAATCACCGGGCCCCACTTGGCGATCTCGGAGGCCACAAACTTCTTGTGGTCTACCGGGTCGGTACGGTGGTCGGTGATGATCACGGCACCCAGGGCCTCCTGCTTGGCCATGAACTCAGGGTCTTTCAAAGCCGCCTTGAGCGCGCCATTGATTTTTGCCATGACATCAGCAGGCGTGCCTTTGGGCGCGTACAGGCCGTGCCAAATAGAGACATCAAAACCCTTGATGCCGAGTTCCTGCATCGTCGGCAAATCTTTCAGCGCAGGGGTCGTGAGACGCTTGGATGTTGTCACTGCATAGGCAGTGACCTTCTTGGCATCGATCTGCTGCGTCGTGTTGGTGGTCTGGTCGCACATCAGGTCAATCTGTCCGCCAATCAAATCGGTCATGGCCGGGGCCGTGCCTTTGTAGGGAATCGAGGTCATGTCCGTCTGCAAGGCGTTTTGCACCATCAGGCCGCACAGGTGCGAAGCAGAGCCGATACCGGCGTTGCCCAAATTGATCTTGCCCTTGTTCTGGCCGATCCAGGTGACCAACTCTTTGTAGGTCTTGGCTGGCAGGCTGGGACGGGAAATCAAGGTCATGGGCACTTCGTTGATCATGCCCAGGTACTCGAAGTCGGTCTCGACTTTGAAGGGCATGTTGCGCAGCTGGTTGGGCATGGATGCCATGGCGATGTGGTTCAGCAAGAGGGTGTAGCCATCCGGGGCTGCCTTCACAACCTTGTTGGACCCGATAGAACTACCCGCGCCAGCGGTGTTGTCGATCACGATGGTGGCTCCGCCCAAGGGCTTGCGCATCGCTTCGGCCAGATCACGCGCCACACGGTCGGTGGGACCGCCCGCAGAAAACGGCACGACGATGGTGATGGTTTTAGAGGGATAAGACTGGGCCAAGGCCACGGACGAAACGAGCCCGATAGCCAAGGCGGCGATGGTTTTATGCATGCTGAATCTCCAATTTCTAAGGTGGCCAGAGTGTAGCTTCTTCATCTGGCCGGGGCTAGGCGACCCCAACTTGGCCGGAACCCATCGCTTGCCTGATCGCCCCGGCGACTACACGCCCCAGACGATGGGCTCATTGGCCTGCAGGCAGCGCCGGACCATCGCCAGGAAGGGAACGAGCCGCTGACGCAGGCTGATTACCCCGCCGGAAGCGCCCATCGGAGCGCCGGCCTGGGTCGCCTCGGCGCGCATCCGGTCTTCGGCCGCAATGGCCTCCTCAATCGCCTGTACCGCCCGGGGCATTTGCGCCACCGTGAGAATGCCTTGCGCCTGTTGCTCTGGGAAGTTTTTCTCCAGAATTTTCAGCAGCTGACGCCCATTTGCCTCGAGCATGATGAGGTCACCCGCCGCCTTGGATTTGAATTTGTAAATCATGCTCAAGCGTAACTGCGGGCGTCTTCGATGACTTTGCCGTCGTTGGGCAGGCTGCCGCTGGCGCACAGCTCAATGTCGCCCCGCAGCTTGGTCACGTCACGCACCGCCTGGGCGATCTGGGGTTTAAGCGCCTGCGCGGCCTGGGTGTCATGGACTTCCACCTTGAGCGTCATCACGTCATGGGCCATTTCGCCCTGCACCACCAGGCGGGCGCGCAAGACTTCGGGGAACCGCTTGGCGATATCGTCAACCTGCTTGGGGTGCACAAACATGCCGCGAATTTTGGTGGTCTGGTCGGCCCGCCCCATCCAGCCGCGGATCCGGGTGTTGGTGCGGCCAGTCGGGCAAATGCCGGGCAAGACCGCAGACAAGTCGCCGGTGCCAAAGCGGATCAAGGGGTAATCCGGATTCAGGGAGGTGATCACCACCTCACCCACTTCGCCGGCGGGTACCGGGTCACCGGTTCCCGGGCGGACAATTTCCAGAATCACGCGCTCATCCAGAACCAGCCCTTCGCGTGCCGTTGTCTCATAGGCAATCAGTCCGACATCCGCCGTGGCGTAGCACTGGTAGGCGGCAATGCCTCGCGCAGCCAACCAATCACGCAGCGATGGTGGGCAGGCCTCGCCGGTCACCAAAGCCTTGGTCACACTCGGAAACGACACACCCAATTCGGCAGCTTTTTCCACAATGATTTTCAGAAAACTCGGGGTTCCGATGTAACCCGCAGGCCTCAGGTCCTGCAGCGCTGCAACTTGTTGTTCTGTTTGCCCGACCCCAGCAGCAAATACGGTGCAACCCACAGCGTGCGCGCCGGATTCCATCATCGAACCCGCCGGGGTGAAGTGGTAACTGAAGCTGTTGTGGATCAAGTCGCCCGAGCGAAACCCCGCAGCAAAAATCGCGCGCGCCATACGCCAATAGTCTGCGGCCCGGCCCTCCGGCTCATAAATCGGACCGGGGCTGGCAAACAGGCGCGGCATGCCGGGGCCGTAAGCCAGGGTGCTGTAGCCGCCAAAAGCATCGCCACCAGCAGCGCGCTGCGCTTTCTGGCGCTCTAACAGCGCCTGTTTGCGGGTCACCGGGAGTTGCGCGAGATCTGCCCGGGTCCGCACCGCAGGGCCATCGATGCCGTGCAGTGCCTGCGCCATGGCGGAAGACCGGCTCTGGGCGTGCGCGATCTGCACCGGCAATGCAGCCAGCAGCGCCGCCTCCCGTTGCCCGGGATCGCGTGTTTCAAGTTCGTCGTAATGCTGCTTCATAGCTCAGTTTTCAGGGCGGGCGCAAGCCGCGCCCTACGCCAGCCAGCGCTTACGGCGCTTGTAGCTCTTCACGTCTTTGAAGCTCTTGCGCTCGCCGCCACCCATACCAAGATAAAACTCTTTCACATCCTCGTTGCTGCGCAAGTCGGCGGCAACCCCGTCCATCACAACCCGACCGGACTCCATGATGTAACCGTAGTCGGCGTAGCGCAACGCAATATTGGTATTTTGCTCGGCGATCAGAAACGTGACACCCTCTTTGGTATTGAGGTCCTTGACGATCTCAAACACCTCTTCCACGATCTGCGGTGCCAGACCCATCGATGGCTCATCCAGCAAGACCATAGTCGGGCTGGCCATCAGCGCCCGGCCAATGGCGCACATCTGCTGTTCGCCACCCGATGTGTAAGCGGCCTGCGAGGTGCGGCGCGTCTTCAGGCGCGGGAAATAGGTATAGACCTTCTCCAGCGTGGCGCCAACCTCACCCTTGTCTTTGCGGGTGTAGCTGCCGGTCAGCAGGTTCTCTTCGATGGTGAGGTGGGCAAAACAATGGCGCCCTTCCATGACCTGCACCAC
>CANIRI010000214.1 GCA_947469815.1 Comamonadaceae bacterium
AAGTCATTTTCGGTACCACCTTCGGTTACATGGAAACCATGATGAAGCTGGCGCCGGAGTTCAAAGATGTCAAGTTTGAGCATGCCACCGGTTACAAAACCGCTGACAACATGCGCACCTATGACAGCCGCACCTACGAAGGCGCGTACATGAATGGCGTGATCGCTGGTTCTATGACCAAGAGCAACGTGATCGGCGTGGTCGCATCGGTGCCAATCCCCGAGGTGATCCGTAATATCAACAGCTTCACCATGGGCGCGCAATCGGTGAACCCCAAGATCAAGACCAAAGTGGTCTGGGTCAACGAGTGGTTCAACCCACCAAAAGAAACCGAAGCTGCCACCAGCCTGATCAACGCTGGCGCTGACGTGCTGATGCAAAACACCGATTCGCCCGCGGTTCTAAAGACTGCGGAAGAAAAAGGCAAGCGCGCCTTTGGTTGGGATTCGGATATGACCGCCTACGGCCCCAAAGCCCACCTGGCCTCTGCCGTGATCAACTGGACTCCGTACTACATCAAAGCCACTAAGGACGCCCTGGAAGGCACTTGGACCACCGGTGGTGTGTGGTGGGGCGTTAAAGAAGGCGCGATCGATGTGGTGTCGATTGCCGAAGACGTGCCAGCTGACACCAAAGCCAAAGTGGAAGCGATCAAAGCCGGTTTGAAAGACGGCAGCTTCTCAATCTGGAAGGGCCCGTTGGTTGATAACACCGGCAAGACCATCCTGAAGAAAGACGAAATCGCCGATGACAAATTCCTGAGCGGCGTCAAGTTCTACGTCAAAGGCGTGGACGGCAAAGTACCGAAATAAGCAGCGGCTTGTTTCTGAAAAGGCCGCTTTCGAGCGGCCTTTTTTATGCCCGGTCGCCCGTGCGTCCAAAATACTGGTTTTTCTGCTTTCCCGCACATGGCTGATTCGCTTGTTTTTACCCCTTCGTTCTTGCAGGAGCTCGCCCACCAGGACGTGGCGCGCGCGCTTTCAGAAGACGTGGGCGCGGGTGATCTCACCGCCGCGCTGATCGACCCGTCGCGTCGGGCCCGGGCCCGCGTTGTGGTGCGTGAGGCGGCGGTCATTGCCGGTAGCGATTGGGTCACCGAAGCCTTCACCGCGCTGGACCCCGATGCCGAGATACGCTGGCACGTGCCCGAGGGCGGTCAGGCCCAGGTCGACACCGTGGTTCTGGAAGTACAGGCCCATGCCCGCGCCTTGCTGACTGCAGAGCGCACCGCCTTGAATTTCTTGCAACTGCTCAGCGCCGTGGCCACCCGCACCGCGCAATTTGTGGCTGCCGTGGCCGAGGTGCCCGGCAACCGCGCGCAGATTGTGGACACGCGCAAAACCCTGCCCGGCCTGCGCATGGCGCAAAAATATGCGGTGCGCGCGGGCGGGGGCACCAACCACCGAATCGGCCTGTTCGACGCCGTGCTGATCAAAGAAAACCACATAGCTGCTGCCGGTGGTGTTTTGGCAGCGCTGCGCTTGGCCCAGGCCCAGACTGCGCGGGCCGCATTCATTGAAATTGAAGTCGAAACCCTGGCCCAATTGCGCGAAGCCTTGGACGCCGGCGCGCGTATGGTCTTGCTGGACAACATGGACCTGGCCACGCTGCGCGAGGCAGTGTCTATCAACGCTGGGCGTGCCGTTTTAGAAGTCTCCGGCGGTGTCAACATGGACACGGTGTGCGCCATCGCTGCCACCGGGGTTGACCGCATCTCTATTGGCACGCTGACCAAGGACATACGCGCGATCGACTTTTCCATGCGCCTGGAGGAATTGCCATGACCGTGATTGATGTGGAATACGAACAACCCGCCTGCAGCACCCGCCATGCCTGGGCGCGCGTTCCGGTGGAGCCCTCGCCGTCTGAGCGGGTGTCGCTGAAAGAAAAAATCGTCCGCTTGCTGAAAGAAAAAAACGCAGTGATGGTCTCGCACTATTACGTGCACCCGGATTTGCAGGACCTGGCTGAGGCCACCGGTGGGCTGGTAAGTGACTCCTTGGAGATGGCCCGCTTCGGGCGCGACCATGCAGCGCAGACCCTGGTCGTCTCCGGCGTGCGTTTCATGGGCGAGACGGCCAAAATTTTGAGTCCGGAAAAGCGTGTGCTGATGCCCGATCTGGACGCCACCTGCTCGCTGGATCTGGGCTGCCCCATCACCGAATTCAGCGCCTTTTGCGACGCCCATCCGGAGCGCACTGTCGTCGTTTACGCCAACACCAGCGCCGCCGTGAAGGCCCGCGCCGATTGGGTGGTGACTTCGAGCTGCGCCTTGGACATCGTGCGTGCGCTTAAAGACGCGGGCCAGAAAATCCTCTGGGCGCCGGACAAACATCTGGGCAGCTACATCCAGCGCGAAACCGGCGCGGACATGGTGTTCTGGCAGGGCGCGTGCATCGTCCACGACGAGTTCAAAGCCTTTGAATTGCAGGCGCTCAAGGCTGAAAACCCCGGCGCCAAAGTTTTGGTGCACCCCGAGTCGCCCGCCGACGTGGTGGCGCTGGCCGACGCGGTGGGCTCCACCTCGGGCATTTTGAAAGCCGCGCAGACCATGGACGCCACGCTGTTCATCGTCGCCACCGACAGCGGCATGCTGCACAAGCTGCGCACGCTCAACCCCGGCAAGATTTTTATCGAAGCACCGACGGCGGGTAACAGCGCCACGTGCAAAAGCTGCGCCCAATGCCCCTGGATGGCGATGAACGGCCTGGCCGATGTGGCCCGCGTGCTGGAGACCGGCGCGAATGCCATCGAGGTCGACGCTGCGATCATTCCGCGCGCGCGATTGCCGATTGACCGCATGCTGGCCTTCACCGCCGCGCTGAAAAACGGCCAGCCCGTGGGCGGATTGATTCCCCATCTGGGTGCCGCCTGATGGGTTTTTCCCAAGGGCCCGCGCTCACCGCGCTGGTCGATTTTGCGGACCCGTACGCGACTGAATTGGCTGAAGCCGCAGCGTCAGACGGGGCGCGCACGCGTCACGCGTTTGGCGAACCCTTGCAGGTGCTTGTTGCGCATAGCTTGCATGAAGTACGTGGTGTGGTCGAGGCCGCGCACGCGGCAGCCTTGGCCGGTAACTGGTGCGCGGGCTATCTGGCGTTTGAGTCCGCCCCGGCTTTCGACGCAGCCTTCACCGTGCACAGCCAGACCACGCAACCGCTGGCCTGGTTTGCGGTCTACGACCAGGCTTTGCCTTGGCCCGAAGCTGTGGCGGCTGATGTCACGGTCGATTGGAGCGAGCCGCTGACGCGTGACCGGTTTGATGCGGCGCTCGAGCGCATCCACGCGGCCATTGGGGCAGGGGACTTGTACCAAGTCAACTACACCGCGCAAATGCACGGCGCGTTGCGCGATGTGGCGGCCACGGACGCCGCCGCCTGCGGCCTGGCGCTCTTCGCGGCGCTGCAGCGCGCGCAACCCGGCGGCTACGCGGCCTATTTGGATACCGGCGCGTTCGGGCAGATTTTGTCGGTCTCTCCCGAGCTGTTTTTTGACTGGCGCGACGGCGGCTTGCTGGCCCGCCCCATGAAGGGCACTGCCGCGCGTGGCAGCAACCCGCAGGACGATGCGCAGCGTGCAGCCGATTTGCGCGCCTCACCCAAAGAGCGCGCCGAGAACGTGATGATTGTGGATTTGCTGCGCAACGACATGTCGCGCGTGGCGCTGCCGCACAGCGTGCAGGTGCAGCGCCTGTTCCACACGCAGGCACTGCCCAGCGTGTGGCAGATGACCACCGACGTGCTGGCCCGCACGCGCCCCGATTGCATGCTGTGGGACGTGCTGGCCGCGCTGTTCCCTTGCGGTTCGGTGACCGGTGCACCCAAGGTGCAGGCCATGCGCATGATTAAGGCGCTCGAACCCGAGGTCCGTGGCGTGTATTGCGGTGCTTTAGGTGTGTTGCGCCCCGGCGGCGCGGCCACCTTCAACGTGCCCATCCGCACCGTCACGCTGCGCGCTGATGCAGCCGACCGTGTGCAGTCCCGCTGCGGCATCGGCAGCGGCATCACCTTTGATGCGCAGCCGCAAGGCGAGTGGCAGGAGTGGCAGCACAAGCAGGCTTTTGTCCAGCGTGCCAGCAGCCCGTTTGATTTATTGGAGACACTGCGCTTGCAAGATGGCGTCACGCCGCACCGTGACCAGCACCTGGCCCGAATGCGCCTGGCCGCGGCGCACTTCGGCATGCCCTGGGACGCAGCGCGGGTGCATGCCGCCCTTGATTCTTTAGCGCACGCGCAGCCGGCAGGTAGCTGGCGCGTGCGCCTCTTGCTCGACGCGCACGGCAACGCCCGTTGCGAAGCCTTTGCGCTGCCCGCCGACCCGCCGCAGGTTCGCTTGCAGCTGGCGGACCGGGCCTTTGTCCAGGCCCATAGCGAATTCACCCGTTTCAAAACCACCCGGCGCGCGCACTACGACGCGTTCACCCCCATCGACCCGGCCGTGTTCGATACGATTTTGTGGAACGAAGAAGGCTATATCACCGAATGCACACGCGGCAACATCGCCGTGCTGCGCGATGGCATCTGGATTACGCCGTCAGCGTCCTGCGGCCTGCTGGCTGGCGTGGGACGGGCGCGCTACCTGGCGCAGGGTCGCGTCACCGAGGGATTGCTGCGGGTGGAGGACCTCCAGGACACCCAGGAGCTGGCGTTCATCAATAGTTTGCGCGGGTGGATTGACGCGCATTGCCCGCACAACTAGCCCGTTGATCCGCCGCCCGCGCTGATGCTGCTACCATCGCGGCCTCACCGGGGGTGTCCGGCGCAAGCCGGACTGAGAAATACCCCATGAACCTGATCTGGGTCATACCAGCGTAGGAAG
>CANIRI010000215.1 GCA_947469815.1 Comamonadaceae bacterium
CCATTTCGAAGCGGAGCAATACGAGTGCCTGCTATCGCTGACGCGGGCCATCCGCGACCGCTACGCTTTGCGCCATGTCGCGGGCCACGAACATATTGCGCCGACCCGCAAAGCGGATCCAGGCTCTGGTTTTGATTGGACTGTGTTGCAGAAGTCCTCGGCTTTTGAGGGAATGCAATTTCCGCACCAGACGATGTTGCGCTGATCAAAAAAATAGATTGCAGGTGTGCACGTGCTGGTCTCCATAGGCAGTAGCCAGTTTGCAGTTGCAAATACGTATAAACACTACCGGTAGTGGCTTGCATGCTGCCCTGACCCCATATATAGTGTGGGCCTTGCGAGATTGGATTTCGTTTGGAACTGTGGAATCAGGGCACTTTAGGTGGATGCCCGATGCGCAGATCGTCCCCCGCCTCGCCCTGTGAAATGTCAAAATAACAAAGGAACCGCGTTTTATGTTCGCTGCATCCCCCGCATCCGTTAACCTGAGCAGCCCCTCCCCGTCTTTTCCGCCTGCCTTGGCATCTGCGGCAGCAAGCACTGAGAGCTCGTTAGCGCATTACCAGATCATCCGCCGCAATGGTGCAGTCGTGCCGTTTGAGCCCAACAAGATTGCGGTGGCACTGATGAAGGCCTTTCTTGCGGTTCATGGAACCCAAGGTGCGGCGTCGGCCAGCGTGCGCGAGACAGTGGAGGCCTTGACCCACCAAGTCACCCGGGCACTGATGCGCTCGCGCCCCAGCGGCGGCACCTTCCATATTGAAGATGTGCAAGACCATGTCGAGCTGGGCTTGATGCGTGGCAGCCACCATGAGATTGCCCGCGCCTACGTTCTCTACCGGGAACAAAGGGCGCAGGAGCGCGCGCGCCAGGCCGCGCCGGCTGCCCCAGTGCACCC
This sequence comes from Comamonadaceae bacterium, assembly GCA_947469815.1. GTDB lineage: Bacteria > Pseudomonadota > Gammaproteobacteria > Burkholderiales > Burkholderiaceae_C > Allorhodoferax. The sequence goes on from CANIRI010000215.1 coordinate 899, forward strand.
GGTTTTGCACGTGATAGACGGTGGACAGCGCAAGGTGCTGGACATGGAAGAACTCAGCGCGCGCATCCGCACGGCGTGCGAGGGCTTGGGCGCTGATGTACACGCCGAACCCATCATCGCTGAGACCATGCGCAATTTGTACGATGGTGTGCCCATGGAAGAAGTGCTCAAAGCATCCATCCTGGCGGCGCGTACCCTCATCGAAAAAGATCCCGACTACACCTACGCCACCGCGCGCTTGCTGTTCCACACCATTTCCCGCGAGGTGCTGGGCCGCGATGTTGCCAAGGCCGATATGCAGGAAGCCTATGTCGACTATTTCCCCGGCTTTATCAAAATAGGTGTGCAGCACGAGTTGCTGGACGAAAAGATGCTGCAGTTTGATTTGCCGCGTTTGGCGGCGGCGCTGAAGGGTGAGCGCGATTTGCAGTTCGATTACCTCGGCCTGCAAACGCTGTATGACCGCTACTTCTTGCACGCCAACAAGCAGCGTATCGAGCTGCCCCAGGCTTTCTTTATGCGCGTGGCCATGGGCCTGTCGCTCAACGAGATTGACCGCGAAGCCCGGGCGATTGAGTTTTATGAGGTGTTGTCCTCGTTTGACTTCATGTCTTCCACGCCCACGCTGTTCAACAGCGGCACCTTGCGCTCGCAGCTCTCATCGTGCTACTTGACCACCGTGCCGGATGATTTAGACGGGATTTACGAGTCCATCAAGGAAAACGCCTTGTTGTCCAAGTTTGCTGGCGGACTGGGCAACGACTGGACCCGCGTACGCGCTCTGGGTTCGCGCATCAAAGGTACCAACGGCGAATCGCAAGGGGTTGTTCCCTTCCTCAAAGTGGTGAATGACACGGCCGTGGCAGTCAACCAAGGCGGCAAGCGCAAGGGCGCGGTCTGTACCTACCTGGAAACATGGCATCTCGACATCGAGGAATTTCTGGAGTTGCGCAAAAACACCGGCGATGACCGCCGCCGCACCCACGACATGAACACCGCCAACTGGATTCCCGATCTGTTCATGCGACGGGTGATGGAAAAAGGCAGCTGGACCCTGTTTTCCCCATCCAACGTCCCCGACTTGCATGACAAGTTTGGCCTGGATTTTGAAACAGCCTATGTGGCCTACGAAGCCCAGGCGGCCCGTGGCGAGATCAAGCCCTCGCGCACCGTTGAGGCAACAGATTTGTGGCGCAAGATGCTCACGATGCTGTTTGAGACCGGTCATCCCTGGATCACCTTCAAAGACGCTTGCAATGTGCGCTCGCCGCAGCAGCATGCCGGTGTGGTCCATTCGTCCAATCTGTGTACCGAGATCACGCTCAATACCTCGGACACCGAGACCGCCGTGTGCAATCTGGGTTCGGTGAATCTGGTGCGCCATCTGAAAGACGGCCCCCATGGCAAAGAACTGGACCACGACAAGCTCAAGCGCACCATCAAGGTCGCTATGCGCATGTTGGATAACGTGATTGACATCAATTACTACGCCGTGAAAAAAGCGCGCGACTCCAATTTGCGCCACCGCCCCGTCGGCCTGGGCATCATGGCCTTCCAGGACAGTCTGTATGAAATGCGCGTGCCCTATGCCAGCGACGCTGCCGTGCAGTTCGCTGACACCTCGATGGAAGCGGTCTGCTATTACGCCTATTGGGCGTCTACCGAACTGGCCCGCGAGCGCGGTCGCTACTCCAGCTACCGCGGCTCACTCTGGGACCAAGGTGTATTGCCTTTGGACACCCTGGAGCTGCTGAAAACCGCACGTGGGGGCTATGTCGAAGTCGATCGAAGCCAGGTGCTGGACTGGGAAGCGCTGCGCGCCAAGATTGCGGCTGATGGCATGCGCAACTCCAATTGCGTAGCGATTGCGCCCACCGCCACCATTTCCAACATCATTGGTGTTGATGCGTCTATCGAGCCCTGTTTTGGTAATTTGTCGGTCAAATCCAATTTGTCGGGTGAATTCACCGTCATCAACAGTTACCTGGTGCGCGACCTCAAGCAGCTAGGCCTGTGGGACGACGTGATGGTGATGGATTTGAAACACTTTGACGGTTCGCTCAGCGCCATTGACCGGATCCCGCAGGAAATCAAGCAGCTGTATGCCACTGCTTTTGAAGTCGAGACCCAGTGGTTGGTGGAGGCGGCAGCGCGGCGGCAAAAGTGGATCGACCAGGCGCAATCGCTCAATATTTATATGGCTGGCGCTTCGGGCAAGAAGCTCGATGAGACCTACAAGCTGGCCTGGCTGCGCGGCCTCAAAACTACGTACTACCTGCGCACCATGTCGGCAACCCATGCCGAAAAATCCACAGTCACAGCGGGACGAATGAATGCGGTCTCGAGTGGTGCGGGCGGTGTGAGCGCGGCCAAACCTGTGGCCCAACCGGGCCCCGATCTGCTGCAGGCTGCGGCGCTGGCTGCGCAATCGCAAATGGCTTTGTCATCCAATGCGGCGACCGATATCCGCTTTTGTGGCGTCGACGACCCGACTTGTGAGGCCTGTCAGTAAGCGCTAACCATGCGCGCTCAACCCCCGACTTTTAGTAACACAGGACAATAAAAAACCATATGCTCACCTGGGAACAGAACACCCCCACTGCGGCCGTGCCGCCGCCATTTCCGACCCCATTGGATCGCCTAGACAGCGAGCCCGCGATGGCGCCCGCAGCCCCGCGGCGGGTGCGTGCCTCTGACAAACGCATCATCAACGGCCAAACCGACGTCAACCAACTGGTGCCCTTTAAATACAAATGGGCTTGGGAAAAATACTTGGCGACGTGCGCCAACCATTGGATGCCGCAAGAAGTCAACATGACGCGCGATATCGCTTTGTGGAAAGACCCCAATGGACTAACCGAGGACGAGCGCCGCATCGTCAAGCGCAACCTGGGCTTTTTTGTGACGGCGGATTCTTTGGCTGCCAACAACATTGTTCTGGGTACTTATCGCCATATCACTGCGCCCGAATGCCGCCAGTTCTTGCTGCGCCAGGCTTTTGAAGAAGCGATTCACACCCACGCCTACCAGTACATCGTTGAATCGCTGGGTCTCGATGAGGCGGAAATTTTCAACGCCTACAACGAGGTGAAGTCCATCCGGGATAAAGACGAGTTTTTGATTCCTTTTATCTCAGCCATCATGGACCCGCATTTCCATACTGGTACCCACGAGACGGACCAGACCTTGCTGAAGTCGCTCATCGTTTTTGCCTGTCTGATGGAGGGGCTGTTCTTCTATGTGGGCTTTACCCAGATTCTCGCTCTGGGGCGCCAGAACAAGATGACGGGTGCCGCTGAGCAGTACCAGTACATCCTGCGCGACGAGTCCATGCACTGCAATTTCGGTATCGATCTCATCAACCAGCTCAAGCTCGAAAACCCAGGCTTGTGGACGCCCGCCTTCAAGGCGGAGATCCGTGATCTATTCGAGCAAGCGGTCGAACTTGAATACCGCTACGCGGAAGACACCATGCCCCGCGGTGTTTTGGGCATGAACGCCTCCATGTTCAAAGGCTATCTGCGTTACATCGCCAACCGGCGCGCGACCCAGATCGGGCTGGAGCCTCTTTACCCGCACGAAGAGAATCCATTTCCGTGGATGAGCGAGATGATCGACCTCAAGAAAGAGCGCAATTTCTTCGAGACTCGCGTAATCGAGTACCAATCAGGCGGTGCCCTGTCCTGGGATTGACCCCCTTCTTCATGTTTTTTTCTTTCTGCCACACCCTGCTGCGCCGCTGGCGTAGAGGGTGCGGTAACCCCGAGTTCATGGTGTTGGGACGTTCTGCCCAGCGCTATGGATCACATCCTGCGTGTTTCTACCAGGACGTGCCCTTTGTTATTTGACCAAGGAGATAGAGATGGCAA
>CANIRI010000216.1 GCA_947469815.1 Comamonadaceae bacterium
CTGGGTATCGCGGCCTGCCTGGTGCTGCTCTATGTCACCAGCAAAACCAGCGTACATGGACATGGCACGGACGACGGCAGCACCGGCCATGTGTGGGACGGTGACTTGCGCGAGATGAACAACCCGCTGCCGCTGTGGTGGGTCGGCATGTTTGTGATCAGCATTGTTTTTTCGCTGGCCTATCTGGTGCTGTATCCGGGCCTTGGGCGCTACGCGGGCAGCCTGGGTTGGACGCAAGCCGACCAGTACACCGCCGAGGTCCAAGCCATCGACACGGCCACTGCGCCGGTGTATGCCGCCTTTGCCGCCATGCCCTTTGCGGCCCTGTCGCGCGACCCCCAAGCGCAGGCTATTGGCGAGCGCCTGTACATGAACAACTGCGCGCAATGCCATGCCTCCGACGCGCGCGGCTCCAAGGGCTTTCCCAACCTGAGCGACAGCGATTGGCTGCACGGCGGCACGCCTGAGAAGATCATCGAAACCATCACCTTGGGTCGTAACGGACAAATGCCACCCATAGCCGCTGCCGTGGGCTCGCCGCAGGACGTCAAAAACGTGGCCAACTATGTGATGAGCCTCTCCGGCAGCCCGCACGATTCGGTCAGCGCCGGTTTGGGCAAAGCCAAATTCGGGGTCTGCGCGGCATGCCACGGTGCCGACGGCAAAGGCAACACGGCGCTGGGCGCGCCTAACCTGACGGATGGCATCTGGCTGCACGGCTACGGTGTCAACGCCATCACCGAAATGGTCAACAAAGGCAAGCTCAACCAGATGCCTGCCCAAGGTGATCACTTGACTGAGGCGCAAATCCGGGTGCTGGCGTCCTATGTCTGGGCTTTCTCCAACCACCCCGACCCGGCAACACTTGCCCAGTAAGCGTTTGAAGGCATAGGTTTGACGGCAGTGATAAGGCGTTCGTGACGCAAGAGATTTTTCTTTACCGGGCCCAGCAGAAGATTTACCCCCGCAGCGTGGGCGGCGTGTTCGCCCGCTGGCGCTGGGGCTTTGTGTGGCTGACGCAAGTGCTGTTCTACGGACTGCCCTGGCTGCCATGGGGTGACCGGCAGGCGGTGCTGTTCGACATCGCGCAGCGGCGCTTCTACATCTTCAAGCTGGTGCTGTACCCGCAGGACTTCATCTACCTCACGGCCCTGCTGGTCATATCCGCGCTGTCGCTGTTTTTGTTCACGGCTGTGGCCGGGCGTCTGTGGTGCGGCTACACCTGCCCGCAAACCGTGTACACCGAGATGTTCATGTGGCTGGAGCGCCACATCGAGGGCGACCGCATGGCCCGCATGCGCCGCGACGCGGCCGGTTGGACCTGGGGCAATGTGGCACGCAAGAGCGGCAAGCACGCCGCCTGGCTGCTGCTGGCTTTTTGGACGGGCTTCAGCTTCGTCGGCTACTTCACCCCTATCCATGTGCTGTGGCATGAATTGGCGCAATTCGGCCTGGGCTCTTACGAGTCTTTCTGGGTGGTGTTCTACGGATTCGCCACCTACGGCAACGCCGGCTTTATGCGCGAACAGGTCTGCAAATACATGTGCCCGTATGCCCGCTTCCAAAGCGCCATGTTCGACCGCGACACGCTGATCGTCAGCTACGACCGCGCCCGTGGCGAGCCGCGCGGCGCGCCCACCCACAAAGTGGGCGTGGACAACGCCGCGCTGGGGGATTGCGTGGACTGTGATTTGTGCGTCCACGTCTGCCCCACCGGCATCGATATCCGCAAAGGCCTGCAATACGAATGCATAGGCTGCGGTGCCTGCGCCGACGTGTGTGACACCGTGATGGACAAGGTGCAACGGCCGCGCGGGCTGGTGCGCTACGCCACCGAGAACGCCATGGAAGGCGGCTGGACCTCCGCGCAAATGCTACGCCGTGTGTTCCGCCCGCGGGTGCTGATTTACACCGCGCTGCTGTGGACTCTAATCGGCTTGGTGGGATTGAGCCTGTGGCTGCGTACGCCCTTGCACGTCGATGTGGAACGCGACCGCAGCAGCCTGGCGCGTATTGTCGAAGGCGGGCGCATTGAGAACGTGTACCGGCTGCAAGTGATGAATGCGTCTGAGGCGGTTGACCATGTGCATATCCGCGTCAGCGGCATCGAAGGCCTGACTCTCGCCTCAGACACCGACTTTGTCGTCGACAAAGCCCAATCACGCTGGGTGCCGGTGCGGGTGCAGCTGCCTTACGATGGCGCGTCACCCGGATCGCACGGAATTGTTTTTGAGATCACCGAACCCGACAGCGGCGCGCAGGTCACGGAAAAAGCCGTGTTCCTGGTTCCCCGCTGAGTTTCTTGGAGTGTTTATGACCCCTCGCCCCTCCCCTGTCAACGCCGCGCACGCCGCCACGCCCGCGTGGTGGACCTATGGCTATGTGTGGCTGGTCCTCGCTGGTCCGTTGTTGGTGGTGGTCGCCAGCTTTATCACCATGTACATCGCCTACACCCGCGTCGATCCGGTGGTCGACGACAACTACTACCAAAAAGGTCTGGCCTTGTCATCCGCTGTGCAGAGCCGCGACCAGAGCGCGGCGGCGCATGCCCCGGCCTCCTTGTCGACCCCGGCGGTTAAACCCTGATCATTCCGTCCACCACCTCAATGGTCTTGTCGCAACGCGCAGCCAGCGCCGGGTTGTGAGTGACAAACAGCACCGTGGTGCCCTGCTCCCGGTTGACCTGGCGCAGCAAATCAAAAACCAGGTCCGCACTTTTGGTATCCAGGTTGCCGGTGGGTTCATCGGCCAGCAACACGGCCGGATTCATGGCCAGCGCGCGCGCAATCGACACCCGCTGCTGCTGACCGCCGCTCAAATTACCGGCCATGTTGTCTTTCCAGGGCGCAAGGCCCACGCTGTCGAGCAGCAGCAGCGCGCGCTGCGCAATCTGGGGGTTGCAAAACCCGGTAGCGGCCATCAGCGGAATCATCACGTTCTCCAGCGCCGTGAACGCCGTCATCAGGTGGTGGTACTGGAACACAAAACCAATGGTGTGGCCGCGCAAGCGGGTCAGATCCGTATCGCCCAGGACGGTGGTTTCCTGGGAGCCAATATGCAAAGTTCCCGCACTGGGCCGGTCCAGCAATCCGATGATGTTGAGCAAGGTGCTCTTACCCGAACCCGAAGGCACCACTACGGCGCAAAAATCGCCCTTGTACAGTCGCAAATCGATGCCGTGCAGCACCTCGGTCTCGGTGGCGCTGCCGGGGTTAAACACCTTGCGAATGCCGCGTAACTCGACGACGGTTTCCTTATCCACGGATCGCCACCACGGGGTCCAGGCGCGCGGCCCGCATCGCCGGGGCCAGCGCGGCCAGCAAGCCGGTCAGACTGCCCAACACCAAGGCCAGAAAAAACAGCGTGGTATCAAACGCCAGCGGAAACAGCGGCGTGCCGTCGGCGTTGCGCGCCAGGCTCTGCCACAGCACCAAGGACAAAGCGCCCAAGCCGCAACCAACCAGCGACCCCGCCAGGCCCAACAAACCGCCTTGCAGCAAAAAAATCCGCAGAATTTGCGCCCGTGCAATACCCATGGCGCGCAAGATGCCGATCTCACGCGACTTCTGCACCACCGACACCACCAACACGCTGGCAATACCAAACGCCACCGACAGCGCAACCAGAAAACGAATCGCCGTATTGGCCGTGGTTTGCGCGCTGATCGCCGCAAAAAACTGTGCACTGTTTTTGATCCAACTGTCGGCCTCGACGCCGGTGGCTGCGGCAATGCGCTGGGCAATGGTTTCGGCGGCATAGATGTCATCCACCGTGACCTCGATGGAGGTGACACCGGCCGGTAGATTGAGCAGGCTTTGGGCGGTTCGCAGTGTGGTGAAGGTATTGCGCTCGTTGACGCCCTTGCTGCCCAAGTCAAAGACCCCCACAACCGTCAGGGCGCTGTTGGCGCCGTCGGCGGTGGTGACATGCAGCTTCTCGCCAACATCCACACCCAGGTCTGCACCCAAGTCGGTCCCGATCAAGATGTCAGTCCCCGCCAGATGCCAGGTGCCGCGCACCATCTTGTCGCTGAAATCAACAATCTGGAAATAGCTGTTCGGGTCGATGCCCGACACCGTCACGGCGCGGTTGGCGCTGCCCCGCACAGCCAAAATCGAGCCACTGGCCACCGGTGACACGATCCGCACCCCGCGCAGGGCCTGGACCTGCGTGGCAACAGCCTGCCACTGGTCAATCGATTTCTTTTGCTGCATGGGTGCTTGCACGCTGGCCATCTCGACCGGTCCCACGCCCTTACTTGGCATGGGGAGCAACTGGCGGGTGATTTGTTGCGGCTGCAGCAACTGGATATGCGCCTGGGCGCTGAGCACGCGGCGCATGAAGTTGGCCTGCAAGCCCGATAAAAGCGCGGACATGAAAACAATCACGCCCACGCCAATGGCCACACCGGTCACGATGAACAGCGTCTGCATGCGCCCCTCCTTCAAGAAGCGGATCGCGACAATCCACTCAAAGGGCAGGTAGCTGGCAAACATGCAACGGGGGCTTTACGGTGCAGCGCTTCGAGCCCACACGCGCTGGTCGTCGCGGATCGTGCCTGCGCCCACAATCACACGGTCACCTTCAGCCAGACCGGACAGAACCTCCACCAGTCCCGCGCTGCGCGAACCCACGGTAATCGGGGTCCGCCGGGCCTGCCCTTGCGCATAGACCCAACACCACGGCGCGGTACTGTCCAAGGCATGGACCGTAGCAGCCGAAAGCACCAGCGCCAACGGCCTGCGGGCCAC
>CANIRI010000217.1 GCA_947469815.1 Comamonadaceae bacterium
AAATAGGTGGTGTCCCAGTCGATCAGGGCACACGCCAGCAAGATGCTGCCATAAGCGGCCCAGACTGCGGCTTCGGGCCCCATGCCCCAGCGCGCCGCACAGTAGGCGAACAGCAGTCCGGTCAGCGCCTCCACCGCCGGGTAACGCCAGGAGATACCGGCTCCGCAGGCCGCGCATCGACCCCGCAGCGCCAGAAAACTCAGTACGGGGATGTTTTCCACCCAGCGGATGGCATGGCCGCAGTGCCCGCAGCGTGAGCGCGGCACCAGTAGATTGAATGCGGGATGTTGGGGCTCAGGCAGGTCGGACAAGGCGGCGCAATCTTTGGCCCATGCGCGCTCCATCATCACCGGTAGGCGGTAAATCAAGACATTGAGAAAACTGCCAACCAGCAAACCGGCAAGCGCAGCCACAGCGAGGTACAGGATCGGCGCATCCAAACCGCTCACACCACGCTACCGATTTTGAAGATGGGCAGGTACATGGCGACCACGATGCTGCCGATCATGCCGCCCAAAAAAACAATGATGAAGGGCTCGATCAGGCTGGACATACCGGCTACGGCGTCGTCCACTTCGGCCTCATAAAAATCAGCGGCTTTTGCCAGCATGCGGTCAAGGGCGCCTGACTCTTCGCCGATGGCCGCCATTTGCAACATCATGCTGGGAAACAATTGAGAGCGGGTCATCGCAGCGCCCAGCGAAGTGCCGATAGAGACCTCCTGGCGTATCCGCTCCGTGCCGCGCTCGAACACCAGATTACCGGTCGCTGAGCCCACGGACGAGAGCGCTTCCACCAAAGGCACACCCGCGGCGAACATGGTGGACAGGGTGCGCGCCCAGCGGGCCACGCAGGCTTTCTCGATGAACGTGCCGAATACGGGTAGACGCAGCTTGGTACGGTCGATCCAGATTTGGAATGCGGCATCCGTTTTCAGCAGGCGCAAGAACGTGTAAACGCCGATGGCGATGGCGCCGAATATCAGGTACCAGTTGGCCACGAATGCGTCGCTCATGGCAATCACAATCAGGGTGGGTGCGGGCAGCTCTGCGCCAAATGAGCTGAAGACCGTCTTGAATGATGGGATCACGAAGAGCATGATGATGGTTAACACCGCAAAAGCCACCAGCACCACGGAGATGGGGTACATCAGCGCGGATTTGATTTTGGACTTCAGCGCTTCGGTCTTTTCCATATAGACAGCCAGCCGATCCAAAAGGGAATCCAGTATCCCAGCTGCCTCTCCGGCAGCGATCAAATTGCAGTATAGAGCGTTGAAATGCTGCGGAAATTTTCGGAATGCGGCGCTGAGGGATGTGCCCACCTCCACATCGCTGCGGATATTGCGCAAGAGCAGCCCCAGTGCCTGGTTCGGGCTCCCGCGCGCGACGATGTCAAATGATTGCAACAAGGGAACCCCAGCCTTCATCATGGTCGCCAGTTGACGGGTGAAAATGGCGATGTCTTTGACCTTGATCGTGGTGTTGCTGCGCTCCACTTTGCGCCGCTGTACCCGTTTGGCTTGAATGCCCTGGCGCGCCAGTTGCAACTTGGCTGAGGCTTGGCTGGTTGCACGGACATCACCGCTGATCAGTTGCCCGTCAGGCGCGATTCCGCGCCAATCGAATACAAATTCCTTGGGCGGTTTTTTGACCTCACTCATTGGTTGCTCCCAGTATTTCTTCAATCGATGTCAGCCCGGCCTTGACTTTCAACAGACCGGATTCGCGCATGGTTCGCACACCTTCTTTTTGCGCTTGTTGGGCAATGTCCATCTGGCTTGCGTCCTGCAAAATGAGCCGCTGCATCGCTTCCGTAATGGGCATCACTTGGTAGATGCCCACACGGCCTTTGAACCCGTTGTTGCATTTCGGGCAACCCACGGGTTGGTAGGGCGTCCAGTTGCCTTCCAGGTCTTCGGTTGTGAACCCCGCGTCCAGCAGCGCTTGTTGCGGTATGTCCTGCGGAATTTTGCAAGCTGGGCACAGCTTGCGGGTCAGACGCTGCGCGGTGATCAGGATCACGCTGGAGGCGATATTGAAGGGCGCTATGCCCATATTGCGCAGCCGGTTGAGTGTGGCTGGGGCGTCGTTGGTGTGCAGCGTGGACAAAACCAGGTGCCCTGTCTGGGCGGCCTTGATGGCGATGTCGGCGGTCTCCAGATCCCGGATCTCGCCGACCATGATGATGTCGGGGTCCTGGCGTAAAAAAGATTTCAAGGCGGCCGCAAAAGTCAGGCCCGTTTTCTCGTTCACATTGACCTGGTTCACGCCGGGCAGGTTGATTTCAGACGGGTCCTCTGCGGTTGCAATATTGACGCTATCGCGGTTGAGTACGTTCAAGCAGCTGTATAGCGAGACGGTTTTACCGGAACCTGTGGGTCCGGTGACCAGAATCATGCCGTTAGGTCTTCCAATGGCGTGCATCAGGCGGCTTTTCTCGTCCGCTTCGTAACCCAGGGCCTCAATGCCCAATTTGGTGACGGAAGAGTCCAAGATCCGGATGACCACCTTTTCGCCGAACAGGGTGGGCAGGGTGCTGACCCGGAAGTCAATTGCCCGCCCCTCGCGCATCCGGAGTTTCATGCGGCCGTCTTGTGGCACCCGCTTCTCCGAGATATCCAGCCGTGCCAGCACTTTGATGCGCGATGCCAGTTTTTCCTTGATGTACGTGGGCGGCTGGGCGATTTCGCGCATCTCCCCGTCAATGCGAAAACGCACCCGGTAGCTGGTTTCATAGGGCTCGAAATGCAAATCGGAAGCGCCCATTTTCAGGGCCCGATCGAGCATGGATTGAAAAAACCGCACCACCGGAGCATTGTCGATTTCCGCTTGCCCGGCGTCAGAGTCCGGCCGATCCCGCTCTTCGATGACGCTTTCGAAGTCAAAGGAATCGGCTGTCAGCGCAGCGTCCCATTCTTCAGCCGCTGCAGGCTCCCCGGGTTCGGGGTTGGCAGTTAGCGCCATGCTAGTTGGCTTGGACTGGGGCAACTTGTCGTATTCCACCACCACCCACTCCACGGCCAGTTTCGTAGCCTGCCGGATCGCGGCTTCGGCCTCTTGGTCGCAGGGGTTGGCGCCTGCTACCAGCAGGCGGTTGCTGCGCCGCGCCAGAACCAGCACCTGGAATTTGTCTTGAAAGGCAATAAACGCCGGATCGCGCGGCAGCTGCGTTGTGGCCACCCCGTTCAGGTCTAAGAGGGGGCAGGCCAGCGCGCCCGCGAGTGTTTTTGCCACATCGCGCGCCGTCATCGTTTGGCTGCTGACCAGCTCCGCGACCGGGCTGACCTGCTTGCCCATCGCAGCCAGCGCAATCGCTTTGGCCTGTGCCAAGCTGATCTTCTTGTGCTCCACCAGGACTTCCAGGGCACCGGGTCGGTGTATCGGCGCACGAACGGCAGTGGACATGGACTCCCCCTCCTGTGGACATCCAAGCGCCTGCGTCCAGGGGTGCTAGACGCGGCGTTACGCTTGGAAAATCACATTTTAGTGTCCAAAAATAGTTGTCCTTGCGCGTCTTTGCCTGAAAGTTGAGGCGGGTTGCCCTGCAGCGGCCAGGCGATTTTCAGGGTGGGGTCGTCCCAGCGTATGCATTTTTCATGCTGGGGGGCATAAAAGTCTGTGGTTTTGTACAGAAACTCAGCGCTCTCGGATATCACCATGAACCCGTGTGCCAGCCCGGCCGGAATCCAGAGCTGGTGGCGGTTTTCGGCGGACAGGATCTCGCCCACCCATGTTCCGTACGTCGGTGACTGCGGGCGGATGTCGACCGCTACGTCAAAGACCGCGCCTGCTGTGACCCGCACCAATTTGCCTTGCGGCTGCTCGCTTTGGTAATGCAGGCCGCGCAGCACATGCTTGGCGCTTTTGGAGTGGTTGTCTTGGACAAACTGCACGTCCGCGCCGGTGGCCTGGGTAAAGGCGCGGGCGTTGAAGCTCTCGTAAAAAAAGCCCCGCTCGTCACCAAAAACCGTGGGTTCGATCAAAAAAACGTCGGCAATCGCGGTTCGGGTGGCCTGCATCAAAACACCTTGTCCTGTAGTAGACGCAGCAGGTAAGCGCCATAGCCGGTCTTGGCCAAGGGGCGGGCCAGCGCCTGCAATTGGGCGTCGTCGATCCAGCCACTGCGCCAGGCAATTTCCTCAGGCGCGGCGACTTTCAGGCCCTGGCGGTTCTCGACGGTGGCGATGAACTGGCTGGCCTCGAGCATGGACTCGTGCGTCCCTGTATCCAGCCAGGCGTAGCCCCGGCCCATGGTTTGTACGGTCAGCGCGCCGCGCTCCAGGTACAGGCGGTTGAGGTCGGTGATTTCCAACTCGCCGCGCGCCGACGGTTTGACTTGTTTGGCGAGTTCGACCACCTGCGTGTCATAAAAATACAGGCCGGTCACCGCGTAACGGGACTTGGGCTGGACGGGCTTTTCCTCCAGGCTGATGGCCTGCCCGTGCGCATCAAACTCGACTACGCCGTAACGCTCCGGGTCCTGCACCGCGTAGGCAAAAATCGTCGCGCCAGCATCTTGCTGCATGGCTGCTTTGAGGGTACTGGCGAAGTCGTGGCCGTAAAAAATGTTGTCTCCCAGCACCAGCGCGCTGGGCGCGCCGTCTAAAAATTCTTCGCCAATCAAAAACGCCTGCGCCAGCCCGTCGGGCGAGGCCTGTACAGCGTAGGCGATGCGGATGCCCCACTGGCTGCCGTCGCCCAGC
>CANIRI010000218.1 GCA_947469815.1 Comamonadaceae bacterium
CATGGCGCGGCGGATGTCCACGTCCCACAAGTCCATGGGCGGGTGGCCGTCGAGCATCCAGTCAGCCAGCACCTTGCCTGCGCCACCGGCAGATTGAATGCCAATCGAGTTGAACCCGGCGGCGACAAACAGGTTGCGCACCTCGGGCGTTTCGCCCAGCAGGTAGCGGTCGTCGGGCGTGAAGCTCTCGGGGCCGTTGAAAAACAGGTTGATGCCGGTTTTCTCCAGAGCGGGGGTGCGGTGCATCGCCGCAGTCAGCAGGGGCTCGATGTGCTCCAGGTCATCGGGCAGCGAGTCAAAACTGAAAGTCTCGGGAATGCCCTTCATGCCCCAAGGCTTGGCTACGGGCTCGAACCAGCCCACCAACAGCTTGCCCGCGTCTTCTTTGAAATACGCGCAGCCATCGGGGTCGCGCAGCACGGGCAGGTTGGAATGCAGGCCTTCCATGGGCTCGGTGACGATATAGAAGTGCTCGGCGGCGTGCAGCGGCACCGTGGTGCCGGCTTTTGCGCCCAATTCGTGCGCCCACATGCCCGCGCAGTTGACCACCATGTCGGCGCGGATTTCGCCGAATTCGGTGCGTACGCCGACGGCTTTGCCGTTTTCGACCAGGATTTCTTGGGCCGCGCAATTTTCGAAAATGCGCGCACCCCGGCTTTTAGCGCCTTTCGCCAGCGCCTGCGTGGTGTCAATCGGGTTGGTACGGCCGTCTTTGGGCAGGTAGACGCCACCGACCACGTCGGACACGTTCACGCCTGGCCACAAGGCGGCTATCTCGGACGGGCCCATTGTTTGAACTTCCAAGCCGAAGCACTTGGCCATGGAAGCGCCGCGCTTGAGCTCCTCAAACCGCGCCGCGTGGGTGGCGATGGCGACCGAGCCGGTTTGGCGGAAACCCGTGGCTTGCCCAGTTTCCTGCTCCAGAGAAGCGTATAAATTGGTGGTGTACTGCGCCAGGCGGGTGAGGTTGTAGGTGGCGCGTAACTGGCCAACCAATCCGGCCGCGTGCCAGGTGGTGCCGCAGGTGAGCTGTTTGCGCTCTAGGAGTACCACGTCGGTACACCCACGCAAAGTAAGGTGATACGCCAAGCTGCATCCGACGATGCCGCCGCCCACAATGACCACGCTGGCCCGTTGAGGTAGATCCATACGACCCCCAAAGTAAAAAAATCTTCGAAATTTATTCTAGTGTAAAAAAATCAGGCGTTTTTTTAATTTCCTGCCTACAATCCAAAAAAATTCGTGGCAAGGAGACATTTTTGCCTTGGCCTTGGTGTGAAACAGTCTACGGAGTTTCAGAACATGACAGAGCATGCACGTGTTGTCGTGATTGGTGGTGGTGTGGTGGGGTGCAGCTGCCTCTACCACCTGGCCGCTTTGGGGATCAAGGACGCATTGCTCCTCGAGCGCGATGAGCTCACTTCCGGCTCCACCTGGCATGCTGCCGGGAATTTGCCCACCTTCTCGGCGAGCTGGAGCATCCTCAAGCTGCAAAAGTATTCTGCAGCGCTGTACCGCAAGCTGGCCGCATCAGCTGAAAACCCGATCAATTACCACCTGACCGGCTCGGTCCGTCTGGCGCACGGCCGTAACCGGATGGACGAGTTCCACCATGTCAAAAGCATGGCCAAAGCCAACGGCTTGGAATATGAAATTCTGTCGCCCTCGGAGCTCAAAGACCGCTACCCGCTGATTGAAACCCACGATCTGAAGGGTGCGTTGTGGGATCCGCTGGATGGCGACATTGACCCCTCGCAGCTGACGCAGGCCCTGGCGCGCGAAGCGCGGCTGCTGGGCGGCACGATTCGCCGCCACACCCGCGTGACGGCTTTAGCGCAAAAGCCCAATGGGGAGTGGTTGGTGACCACGGACAAGGGCGAAATTACCGCCGAAATCATTGTGAACGCCGCGGGCTTTCGCGCCGGTGAGGTCATGGCCATGGTCGGGCGGCATTTGCCGACCGTTGTGATGTCGCACCAGTACCTGGTGACCGAAGACGTGCCCGAACTCAGTTCCCGTGGCGACGCCCGTCTGCCGCTGCTGCGCGACCCGGACACCTCGTATTACCTGCGCCAGGAGCGCGAAGGCTTCATCCTGGGGCCCTACGAGTGGAAAGCCACCCCCATGTGGCTGGACGGCATGCCGGACGATTTTGCCAATCAGCTTTGGAACGACGACTTTGAGCGCCTGGAAAAATACATTGAAGACGCGATGGCGCGGGTGCCTGCGCTGTCCCGCGCGGGCATCAAGCGGGGTGTTAACGGGCCTATTCCTTACTCACCCGACGGCAACCCCTACATCGGCCCGGAGCCGGGTTTGCGCAACTTTTTCCACTGCAACACGTTCAGCTTCGGTATTACGCAAGGTGGCGGTGCCGGCAAAGCGCTGGCCGAGTGGGTGGTGCATGGCAAAACCGAGTGGGATTTGTGGTCGCTGGACCGGCGTCGCTATGGCGACTACGCCACCACCGAATACACCCTGGCCAAGGCCATTGAGGTGTACCAAAACGAATATGCATCCTCCTTCCCCTACGAGGAGCGCCCCGCCGGGCGGCCGCTGCGCACCTCGCCGCTGTATGAAACCCTGAAGGCCAAGGGCGCGCGTTTTGGTGCGCGCGGCGGCTGGGAGCGTGCGGTGTACCTGGACCTGAAGGGCGACGTTCCGCCCGACACCCATTCTTTCCGGCGCGAAAACGTCTGGCATGGTGCGGTGAATGAGGAGGTGAGGGCGGTGCGGGAGCGCGTGGGCATTTTGGATCTGCCCGGTTTCACTAAATACGAATTGAAGGGCTCCGGCGCGTCCAAGCACCTGGACTATTTGTCCTGCTCCAAGTTGCCCAGCCAAGGCCGCGTGTCGCTAGCCTATGCGCTCACAGATGATGGAAAGTTGTGGAGCGAGTTCACCATCACGCGTCTGGGGGAAGACCATTTCTACATCATCAGCGCCGCCATTGCTGCCACGCACGACATGGATTTGCTGCGCCAGGGCCTGCCCGCCGACAGCGCGATTACCGTGAAGGATGTGACCGCAGATTTCGGCACCCTGATCATCGCCGGCCCGCGTGCCCGCGATGTGCTGACGCAGGTGACGCAAGCCGATTTGTCGAATGCGGGCTTCCCGTGGTTGACCGCCCAGTACATCGAGACCGTGAGCGGTCGCTGCCTGGCGATGCGGGTCAATTACGTGGGCGAACTGGGTTGGGAGCTGCACGCGCCCGTGGCGCAGCTGCCCTCGCTGTATGCGGCGATTTGGGCTGCTGGTGCGGCCTATGACATCCGTGACTTTGGCCTGTACGCGATGGACAGTTTGCGGGTGGACAAGTGCTACCGTGGCTGGAAGAGCGATCTGGAAAGCGGCTACACGCCCCTGGAGGCTTCGCTGGACCGTTTTGTCGATGTCACCAAACCCGACTTCGTGGGCAAAGCCGCCTTGGCCGCCGAACACGCACGCGGTGCGGCGCAGCGCTTCGTGCCGCTGATTTTTGACGAAGACGGCGATGCCGAGGCTCCGTACTGCGCCCAGGTGTTTGATGGCGAAGCCAATGTGGGTCTGACCACCTCGGGCGTATGGAGTCACACCCTGAACAAAAGCGTGGCACTGGCCTATGTGAAGGCCGATAAAGCCACCCCCGGCACCAAATTGCAGGTCAATGTGCTGGGGACGATGCGCAGTGCCACCGTGCACACCGAGCCCTTGTACGACCCCAAAAATCAGCGCCTGCGGGCCTGACACTCCTTTTTTCCGGCACACCCCAAAGAGGTAACACCATGAGCGCAATCCTTGAAAAATCCAATCCCCGCGGCGGTGCCCGTGATGCCCGCCGCGCCGCCCGTTCCGCGCCGTTGCCCGACAGCCTGCGCCCGGTGCGCCCCGGTATGAACGGGGGTGCTTACAAGGCGCTCAGCGATGCCGACGTGGTCAAGATCCACAACGCGGCGCTGGATGCGCTGGAAAACATCGGCTTGGCCGATGCGCCGGAAAGCGGAATCGAGCTCATGACCAAGGCGGGTGCCAAGTTGACCGACACGGGGCGGCTGCTGTTCCCCCGCGCCTTGATCGAAGACACGGTGGCCAATGC
Source organism: Comamonadaceae bacterium (assembly GCA_947469815.1). Classification (GTDB taxonomy): domain Bacteria; phylum Pseudomonadota; class Gammaproteobacteria; order Burkholderiales; family Burkholderiaceae_C; genus Allorhodoferax. The sequence continues at coordinate 4,079 of CANIRI010000218.1, forward strand.
GGCGCGCCACTTCGTGCTGCACGGGCAAGACCCTAAGCACGATATGGAGCCCTGGGGCAGCAAGGTGTATTTCGGTACGGCTGGTGCTGCTGTCAGCATGGTCGACCCGTACACCGGCGACTACCGTGACTCCACCACCCAAGACCTCTACAACATCGCCCGTGTGGTCGATACGCTGGAGCACATCCACTTTTTCCAGCGCTCGGTGGTCTGCCGCGATCTGGATCTGCCGCGAGAGATGGACTTCAACACCACCTACGCCAGTGTCAGCGGAACCACCAAGCACGTGGGCTCGAGCTGGGTCTCGCCCGAGCATCTGGAAGAGACGCTCAAGATGCTGCACATCATCGCCGGGGGCGAGGACAAGTGGCGCGCGCGTCCATTTGTCAGCCAATCCAACTGTTTTGTTGTGCCGCCCATGAAGTTCGCCTACGACGCCTGCAAATGCCTGGAAGTCGCGGTGCGCGGCGGTATGCCGGTACTGCTCTTGTCCGCCGGGCAGGCCGGCGCAACCGCGCCGGCTTCGCTGGCCACTGCGCTGGTGCAGGAGACGGC
>CANIRI010000219.1 GCA_947469815.1 Comamonadaceae bacterium
CAAAGACGCCAGCAAAACCGCACCCAGCACAACGCCGGGCAAGTGCCCCACGCCACCGAGCACCACCATGGCCACAACCATCACCGACTCCATCAGGGTGAAGGACTCAGGGGAAATAAAGCCCTGGAAGGAGGCAAACAGCGCGCCCGACACACCGCCGAATGTGGCGCCCATACCGAAGGCGGCGAGCTTGAGGTTGCGGGTGTTGATGCCCATGGCTTTGGCGGCGATCTCGTCTTCGCGGATCGCCATCCAGGCGCGCCCGATGCGCGAAACCTCTAAGCGGTGCGAGATCACGATGCTGACCAGTACCAGGGCCAAAAACAGGTAGTAGTACAGCGACACAGATGCCAGCTTGTAGTCGCCGATCATCAGCTTCTTGCCGAATTCCAGGCCGAATAAATTCAGCGGATCAATTTGGCTCACGCCCTTGGGGCCATTGGTGATGTTGTAGGGGTTGTCCATGTTGTTCAAGAACACCCGGATGATTTCACCAAAGCCCAGGGTCACAATGGCCAGGTAGTCACCGCGCAGGCGCAAGGTCGGCGCACCCAGCAACACGCCAAAGACGCCGGCCACTACGGCTGCCAAAGGCAAGACCACCCAGATCGGCGTGTGCAGACCCTGGGGGTACATGGCCGCCAGACCGGCAAATGTCTCCAGCAGCTGGGGCGAATTGAGCAGCCCATAAACATAGGCACCAATGGCAAAAAAAGCCACATAGCCCAGATCCAGCAGGCCGGCGTAGCCCACCACAATATTCAGGCCAATTGCCAGCAGCACATACAACAGGGTCATGTCGGCGATGCGCACCCAGGCGTTGCCAAAGAGCTGCAAGACCAGGGGCAAAACCAGCAGAGCGACACCGACGGCCAGCTGGGCTGGTAGCTTGTTGTTGGTGTTCGCGTTCATATTCATGTTCATGTTCATGTTCTGCGTATCCTCAGGCGCGGTCGGCCACACGTTCGCCCAACAGACCCGATGGACGCAGCGTGAGCACGATGATGAGCACGATAAAAGCAAAGATATCGGAGTAGTGGCTGCCCAGCACGCCACCCGTGAGTGCGCCGATGTAGCCTGCGCCAATGGACTCGATCAGCCCCAGCAATATGGCCCCCACCACCGCGCCGGGCAAGTTGCCGATGCCACCAAACACCGCAGCGGTAAAGGCTTTCAAGCCGGGCAGGAAGCCCATGGCATGCTGCGCGGTTCCGTAGTTGGATGCGTACATCACACCGGCAATGGCTGCCAGCACCGCGCCAATAACGAAGGTGGCAGAAATAACCAGATCGGGTTTGACGCCCATCAAGCCCGCAACCCGCGGGTTCTCGGCAGTGGCCCGCATAGCACGGCCCAGTTTGGTGGAATTGACCACCCACATGAGTATGGCCAAGGAGATGGCGGTGAAGACCAGAATCATCACCTGTGTGGGCGTGATGACGGCCCCACCGATGTGCAGGGGGTCGCTTGGCAACAAGGTGGGGTAGGACTTGTAGTTGGGCTTCCAGATGATCATGGCCAGGGTTTGCAGCAGGATGGACATGCCGATGGCGGTGATCAGAGGCGCGAGTTTGGGGCTGTTGCGCAGCGGGCGGTAAGCGACTTTCTCAATCACAAAGTTCAGCGCTGCGGCCACCACACAGGCAATGAGCAGGGCCATCACCAGAATCAGCCAGCCCGGCGCGTCAGGCATGCCCTCTTTCATCAGGCCGATCATGGTCCAACTGGTCAGTGCTCCGACCATCATCACCTCGCCGTGGGCGAAGTTGATCAGGTTGATGATGCCGTAGACCATGGTGTAGCCCAGCGCAATCAGTGCGTACATGCTGCCCAGCACCAGGCCATTGATGATTTGTTGTACCAATATATCCATAGAAACCGTTCTCCGAAGTGCTTGTCCGGGCCGCGCAGGCAAGCCGATGATTCTAAGTGCAGCCAACCATCCAAACCCACTAGCAATCGGCAAGATTGCAGCGGGTTAACCCGCGTCTTTGCGCGATTGGCGGGCAGCGGCATTGCGTTGGCGCAGGTCCTCCAGCTTCTCGGCAATGCGCAACTCCAGCCCGCGCGGAACTGGGCGGTAAAAACCGGGATCGGCCATGCCATCGGGCAGGTAGTTTTCACCTGCGGCAAAGGCGTCCGCTTCATCATGGGCATAGCGGTATTGCGTGCCGTAGTCCAGGTCTTTCATGAGCTGGGTCGGGGCATTGCGCAGGTGCAGCGGAACCGGCCGGGTTCCATCCTTTTTCACAAAGGCTTTGACCTCCTTGAATGCCTTGTAGACCGCGTTACTTTTCGGCGCAACGGCCAGGTACACCACACATTGCGCTAACGCGAGTTCGCCCTCGGGGCTGCCCAGCCGCTCGTACACATCGGCCGCATCCAAGGCCAGGCGCAGCGCGCGCGGGTCGGCCAGGCCAATATCCTCGCTGGCCATACGCACCAAGCGGCGCGCCAGGTAGCGTGGTTCCGCGCCGCCATCGAGCATGCGAACCATCCAGTACAGCGCGGCGTCGGGGTCGGAACCGCGCACGCTTTTGTGCAAGGCGGAAATCGTGTCGTAGAACTGCTCGCCCCCTTTGTCATAGCGGCGCAGGCGCTCGCCCAAGACCTGCACCAGCCACGCGTCGTCAATAGCGGCACGCTTTTCCTGGGTCGCGGCCACGGCCAACGTCTCCAGGGTGTTCAAGAGGCGGCGGGCATCGCCATCGGCATAGGCGATCAAGCGCGCCGTAGCTGCGGCATCGATCTCGGGCACTGCGGCAATCGCCTGCGCCCGGGCCACGATCTGCGCCAGATCGGCTTCCTGAAGCGCTTGCAGCACGTACACGGCGGCGCGGGACAGCAGGGCTGAATTCACTTCAAACGAAGGGTTTTCTGTGGTCGCGCCGATAAAGGTGAACAAGCCGCTTTCCACATGCGGCAAAAACGCGTCCTGCTGGCTTTTGTTGAAGCGGTGCACCTCGTCCACAAACACCAGGGTGCGCCGCCGCTCCAGCCCGTCGCGCGCAGTGTGCGCTTGCTCGACCGCTTCGCGGATGTCCTTGACGCCACCCAGGACCGCGCTGATGGTGATGAACTGCGCGTCAAAAGCGTCGGCCATCAGCCGCGCAATCGTGGTTTTTCCGGTGCCCGGCGGCCCCCACAAAATGCAGCTATGCGGCTGGCCCGACTCGAAAGCCAGGCGCAGCGCCATGCCCGGGCCCAGGATATGCGCCTGCCCGATCACATCGCCCAAGGTTTTGGGGCGCAGGCGCTCAGCGAGTGGCGGCAGTGGGGAGAGGGGCTTGGACATGGCTTTTCAGTGGGCTGATCGGAGGAGCCAAAGCCACAAGATCTTCACTGCCGCAGCACATCCACCCCGGCAGGCGGCTTGAACTGGAAAATGCCAGGATCGAGCGCGGGGTTGGTCTCGAACGCGCTGAACTGCAGCACCGAGCGCTGTCCGAAGCTGTCGACAATGTCGAGCTTGACCAAGGTGTTTCCCTTCAGGCCCACGCGCACGTTGGACAGGCTGCTGTCCTTGTTACGCGGCTTGGCGTACACCCAAGCCAGGCCGTCCATCGGCTCGGCGTCGCTGAGTTCAAAGTCGGCCTCCAGGGCGCTCAAATCAGGGGCTGAGGCAATCAATGCTGCGGGGGTAGAACCGAGCACCTGGGTTTGTTTGCGCGCGCTCACCTGCGCCAGGTCCACGTCGTACAGCCACAAGGTTTGCCCGTCGGCGACGATGGTTTGCTCAAAGGGCTTTTTGTAGACAAAGCGAAAGCGGCTGGGGCGTAAAAACTCGAAGGTGCCGTTAGAGACCTTGGGGCGCGAGGCCTGACCGTCTTTGGGCGGTGCGGTCACGGTCTGCACAAAGGTGGCACGCCCGGAACGCGTGCTTTTGATAAAGCCATCCAGATTTTCCAAACCACCCGCCCACAAGGGGGCCACCAGGACTAAACCCGTGAGGCACAGTACGCGGCGCAGCATCAGTTTTCCGCTCGCGCGGGCACCAGAATATCGCGCTGGCCATTGGTGCTCATGCTGCTGACCAAGCCGGCTTTTTCCATGTCTTCCACTAGACGGGCGGCGCGGTTGTAGCCGATTTTGAGGTGGCGTTGCACCAGGGAGATGCTGGCTTTGCGGTTTTTCAACACCACTTCCACGGCCTGGTCGTACATCGGGTCTTTTTCGCCGCCAGCATCCGCACCAAAGCCGTCGCCATCTTCGCCGTCCACTGTTCCGCCCTCGAGCAGGCCTTCCACGTAATTGGGCTCACCGCCCTGCTCTTTCAGGTATTTGACAACCCGGTGCACTTCTTCGTCGCTCACAAAAGCGCCGTGCACGCGAATCGGCAAGCCGGTTCCGCTAGGCATATAGAGCATGTCGCCCATGCCCAACAAGGCCTCGGCACCCATCTGGTCGAGGATGGTGCGGCTGTCGATCTTGCTGCTGACCTGGAAGGCGATGCGGGTCGGGATATTGGCCTTGATCAGGCCGGTGATCACATCCACGCTGGGCCGCTGGGTCGCCAAAATCAGGTGGATACCAGCAGCGCGGGCTTTTTGCGCCAAGCGGGCAATCAGCTCCTCAATCTTCTTACCCACCACCATCATCAAGTCGGCCAGCTCGTCGATCACGACAACAATGA
>CANIRI010000220.1 GCA_947469815.1 Comamonadaceae bacterium
CGCATGAAACCTACCGTTGTCAGTGCCGATGTCCTGTTTGAGGCCTTTCGTAACCGTCTTCACTGGCAGTGGGTCGCCGGACTGGGCGCCTCCGAGCGCCGCTTCGATGAGGTGGCCGTACGCGCCGCCCGTTCGGGGGCCGATTTGGTGGGCTACCTCAACTACATCCACCCCTACCGCGTGCAGATTCTGGGCGAGCGGGAGATTGCCTACATATCGGGCGGCGACGACGCGGATCCGCAGCGCAGCCTGTCACGGATTGCGCGCATCGTCACCCTGCAGCCCCCGGTGATTGTGTTGGCGGATGGACAAAGTGCCCCGGCGGCGCTGATTTCCATGTGCGAAGAAGCGCAAATCCCGATGTTCGCGACCCGGGATTCATCGGCCTTTGTGATCGATGTGTTGCGCGCCTACCTTTCCAAACACTTCGCCGACCGGGTCTCCATGCACGGTGTCTTCATGGACATTCTGGGCTTGGGCGTATTGATCACCGGTGAGTCGGGTCTCGGTAAAAGCGAGCTGGGCTTGGAGCTGATATCACGTGGCAACGGTTTGGTGGCCGACGATGCGGTGGACCTCTACCGGATCAACCAGGCCACGATTGAGGGCCGCTGCCCCGAGTTGCTGCAAAACCTGTTGGAAGTGCGGGGTATCGGGTTACTGGATATCCGTGCCATCTTTGGTGAGACCGCTGTGCGCCGCAAGATGCGGCTCAAACTCATTGTGCACCTGGTGCGCAAAGAGACGCTGGAGCGCGATTACGAGCGTATGCCGCACGAACCCCTGACCCAGGACATCATCGGCATTCCGGTGCGCAAAGTGGTGATCCAAGTGGTTGCCGGGCGCAATATTGCGGTCTTGGTAGAGGCTGCTGTGCGCAATACGATATTGCAATTGCGCGGGATCGACACCTACCAGGAATTTTTAGAGCGACACCGCCAGGCCATGGAGCGCGGCCACTAAGTCGGTTGTCGGTTCGGGCAGGGGTTCTTGCGGCAAGTGGCGTACAGGCTCAGGGCGTGGTCCGCAATTTCAAAACCCAGTTGGCGGGCGATGGCGTGTTGGCGATTTTCTATTTCGGTGTCGAAAAATTCTTCCACATGGCCGCAGTCCAGGCACACCAGATGATCATGGTGCTGCCCATCGTTGAGCTCATACAGGGCTTTGCCCCCTTCAAACTGGCTGCGCGAAAGCAGCCCGGCTTGCTCAAACTGGGTTAGCACCCGGTAGACCGTGGCCAGGCCGATGTCAAAATTTTCCAAAATCAGCAAACGGAAAACGTCTTCCGCCGACATATGGGTTTGTTTGCTGCGTTGGAAGATATCCAAAATCTTCAGGCGTGGAACCGTTGCCTTGAGGCCGGAGTTTTTCAATCCATCGGTGCTATTCATGGTGGTAGATCCTCAACGCATCAGGAAAAAGCCTGCCGCTACAATGGCTTGACCCTATTGTCTGCGATGTCTATGACCCCCCCCATGCGTTGTGCTTTGTGCCTCGTGGCCCTGTTGGTAAGCGCTGTTTTCTTGTCCGGTTGCCAGACCGCGATCAGCCTGGCCGACCAAACTGCATCCGCAGTGAAGCCCTACATCAAGCCCCTGGTCACGCCCTACAAAATCGACGTGGTGCAGGGTAATGTGGTGACGCGGGAGCAGTTGGCCACGCTGCAAGTCGGTATGTCGCGCGCGCAAGTTTCCGGTGCATTGGGTACCTCGCTGCTGGTCAACGTGTTCCATGCAGACCGCTGGGACTATGTTTTCAGCTTCAAGCGAAAAGGCGGGGCCATGGAGTCGCGCCGGGTCACACTCTGGTTTGAAGCCGATAAGGTGGCGCGCATCGAAGCCGACGAACTTCCCAGCGAAGCCGAATTTGTGGCAGGTCTGAAGGGCGTGCGCGAGCCCGGGCCTTTGCCCGTGCTGGAGGCAACGCCCGAGCAATTGCAGCGTTTTCCGGCACCCGCGCGGGCCAGTGCTGCCAGTGCGCCCCGGTTCATCCCCAGCAGCTACCCGCCGCTGGAAGCACCTTCTCCCCAATAAGCCCCTACGTTCACCATGCCCACTTCCAGCGCCTCACCCCCTTACCGCATTGCCGTGGCTGGCGCTTCCGGGCGCATGGGGCGCATGCTGGTCGAGGCCATTACCCAAGCGGACGATTGCCGCCTTAGTGCCGCCTTGGATATTCCCGGTAGCGCTGCCTTGGGTGAAGATGCCGCCGCCTTCAGCGGCAAAGCCGTGGGCGTGGCGGTGCGCGCCGACGTGGAACAGGCGCTGCCGGGTAGCGCGTTCCTGATTGATTTCACGCGGCCTGAGGGCACCATGGAGCATATGGCAGTGTGCACGCGTTTAGGTATCGGCATGGTGATAGGGACAACCGGTTTCAGCGAGGCCCAAAAAGCGCAGATTGCGCAGGCGGCGCAATCGATTCCGATCATGATGGCCCCCAACATGAGCGTAGGTGTGAACGTCACCTTGAAACTCCTGGAAATGGCGGCCAAGGCGCTGTCCACGGGGTATGACATCGAAATCATTGAAGCGCACCACCGCCACAAAGTCGATGCGCCTTCCGGCACGGCCCTGCGCATGGGTGAGGTGATAGCGCAGGCGCTGGGCCGCGACCTGCAGGAATGCGGGGTATTCGCCCGCGAGGGCATCACCGGCGAGCGCGACCCATCGAGCATCGGTTTTTCCACCATCCGCGGTGGCGATATCGTGGGCGACCATACGGTTTTGTTCGCAGGCACCGGCGAGCGCATCGAAATCACCCATAAATCCTCCAGCCGCTCCACCTACGCCCAAGGCAGTTTGCGTGCGGTGCGTTTTCTGGCGGACAAGCCCCACGGTTTGTTCAATATGTTCGACGTTCTGGGTCTGCAATGAGCCATTGGGCGAGCTGGCTGCAGGGTGATGCAGTCCATGTGGCTGTCTCGCTGGTTTTGCTGGCCATGTCGATTGCCAGTTGGTGCCTCATGGTCTTGAAAACCCTGCTGCTGTGGCGGGCTGGCGTGATCCTGCGCCAGGGCATAGCGGCCTTCTGGCAGGCACCTGGTTGGGAGGCGGGCGCACGTGCCGCCACCGGCTTTGACGCCAGCGGATTACTGCAACCCCTGCTCTCCGCTGCGGACACGCCCCTTCCCGGCACGCTGGCGGCGGCCGGTACGCCGGATCAGCAACACATGCGTAATTTGCGCGCTGCTCTGGACGCTGTGACGCGCCGCTTGCAATTCGGACAGGTGGTGCTGGCGACGATTGGCGCAACCGCGCCCTTTGTGGGCCTGCTGGGGACCGTGTGGGGTATCTACTTGGCGCTGCTGGGCATTGCCGATGCGACCCAGGTCAGCCTGCCGCAGATTGCCGCGCCCGTGGGCCAAGCCTTGATCATGACCGCCGCCGGTCTGGCTGTGGCGATACCGGCGGTGCTGGGCTACAACCTGTTGGGGCGCTGGATTGGGCGCGTGGAGGCGCAGTTGGAGGGCTTTGCCCACGACCTGCACGCGCTGCGCCATAGCCACCTGGCTGGCTGAACGGGCGTGCCCATGTCTTTCGGTCGATTTGCCCGCTCTGCGCCCGCTGCCCCGATGGGCGACATCAACATGACCCCGCTGATTGACGTGATGCTGGTCTTGTTGGTGATTTTCATGGTCACTGCGCCGTTCATGGTCAGCGCTGTCCGCGTGGCGCTGCCGCAGGCTGATGCCCAGCTCGCGCCGCCACCCCCCGCGCCCCTGGTGGTCCACATCGACAAGACCGGGCAGGTGTTCATCCAAGACCGCGCGTTGGACGCCACCCAATTGCGCGCTGCGCTGTCCCAAGCTGCCGCTGTCGCCCCCGATACCGAGATCCAATTGCGTGCCGATGCAGCCGTGCCTTATGGGCGGGTGGCCGAATTCATGGCCCTGGCGCAAGCCGCTGGTTTAGGGCGCATCGGCTTTGTGACCGAGCCCGCGCCCCAGAGCCTGCCCTAGACCTAAAATCCCCCGGCCCTGCGTGCCCACAACGGCAGCGGGCGCTACCTCCCGACGCCCCTCCTGTATGCACGATAAATACCAACCCTCCGCCACCGAACAAGCCGCTCGCGCGCACTGGGCGCAGCCCCTGTGGAGCGGCCACGAGGCCTACCGCGTCGTTGAGGACGCCAGCAAGCCGAAGTACTACGCCTGCTCCATGCTGCCCTACCCCAGCGGCAAGCTGCACATGGGCCATGTGCGCAACTACACCATCAACGACATGCTCACGCGCCACCTGCGCATGAAGGGCTACAACGTCTTGATGCCCATGGGTTGGGATGCGTTTGGGTTGCCGGCAGAAAACGCGGCGCTCAAAAACGGCGTGCCACCGGCCAAATGGACGTACGAGAACATCGCGTACATGAAGCAGCAGATGCAGGCCATGGGCCTGGCCATCGACTGGTCGCGCGAGATCGCCACCTGTGACCCCACGTACTACAAATGGAACCAGTGGCTGTTCCTGAAGATGCTGGAAAAAGGCATCGCCTACCGCAAGACGCAGGTCGTCAATTGGGACCCGGAAGACCAGACCGTGCTGGCCAACGAGCAGGTGATCGACGGGCGCGGCTGGCGTACCGGCGCGCTGGTGGAAAAGCGCGAGATCCCCGGC
>CANIRI010000221.1 GCA_947469815.1 Comamonadaceae bacterium
CTTCCAAAACCTGGCCTTGTTCAAAGGCATGAGCGTGCTCGACAACATCATGACCGGGCGCAATTTGCGGATGAAGAGCAATATTTTTCTGCAGGCGCTGCGCATCGGCCCGGCCGAGCGCGAGGAAGAGATGCACCGCGAGCGGGTGGAGCAAATCATCGACTTTTTGGAAATCCAGGCCTATCGCAAGACGCCCGTGGGCCAGTTGCCCTACGGCTTGCAAAAGCGGGTGGACCTGGGGCGTGCGCTGGCTTTGGAGCCGCAGATGCTGCTGCTGGATGAGCCCATGGCCGGCATGAATGTGGAAGAGAAGCAGGACATGTGCCGCTTTGTGTTGGATGTGAATGACGAGTTCGGCACCACCGTGGTCCTGATCGAGCACGACATGAGCGTGGTGATGGACATCAGCGACCGGGTCGTGGTGCTGGATTACGGCAAAAAAATTGGCGACGGCGCGCCGGACGAAGTCCGCCAAAACGAGGAGGTGATCCGCGCCTACCTCGGCACCTCGCACTGAGAAAGACACAACCATGGGATTTTTTCTCGAAACCCTGTTTGGCGGCCTGATGGCCGGCATGCTGTATTCCCTGGTGGCGCTGGGCTTTGTGTTGATCTACAAGGCCTCGGGTGTTTTCAATTTCGCCCAGGGTGCGATGGTCTTGTTCGCGGCCTTGGCCATGGCCCGCTTTGCCGAATGGATTCCGCTGTGGACCGGCTTGAACAATTTTGTCTTGACTGCGTTTTTGGCGTTTTCCGCCGCAGCGCTGGTGATGTTCGGCGTGGCTTGGGTGATCGAGCGGCTGGTCTTGTCCAAACTGGTGAACCAGGAGGGAACCACGCTGTTGATGGCAACCTTGGGCGTGGCCTACTTTCTGGACGGCGTCGGCCAGAGCGTTTTCGGCAACGATATTTACAAAATCGACATCGGCATGCCCAAAGAACCTGTGTTGCTCTTTGAATCGGTGTTCCCCGGGGGCATCATGATCAGCAAAGAGGATGTGATTGCCGCCGTCATTGCTGCGGTGCTGGTGGCCATGTTGACCCTGTTTTTCCAAAAAACGCCGACCGGCCGGGCTTTGCGCGCAGTGGCCGATGACCACCAGGCGGCACAGTCCATCGGCATTCCTTTAGATCGCATTTGGGTCATCGTCTGGTGCGTGGCCGGTGTGGTGGCGCTGGTGGCCGGCATTATTTGGGGCTCCAAGCTGGGTGTGCAGTTCACGCTGTCGACCGTGGCCATGCGGGCGCTGCCCGTGGTCATTTTGGGCGGGCTGACCTCTGTGCCGGGCGCCATCATCGGCGGGCTGATCATCGGTGTGGGCGAAAAACTGTCGGAAGTGTTTCTCGGGCCCTACGTAGGCGGCGGAATTGAGATCTGGTTCGCCTATGTGCTGGCCCTGGTTTTCCTTTTGTTTCGCCCGCAAGGTTTGTTTGGCGAAAAAATCATCGACAGGGTCTAAGCATGTTGTACCGTGAGAACGGCCAGTTCAAGTCCAGCTACCGGGCCGATCAGCAGATCTTCCCGATTACGCAGGACCGCGTCGGCATCTGGTTGTTGCTGGCCTTCGCCTTTGTGGGCGTCCCCCTGCTGGCCAACGAGTACTTGTTCCGCGCCATTCTGGTTCCTTTTTTGATTTTGTCGCTGGCGGCTTTGGGTGTGAACATCCTGGTGGGCTACTGCGGGCAGATTTCTTTGGGTTCCGGTGCCTTTATGGCGGTGGGGGCTTATGCGGCCTACAACTGCATGGTCCGCATCGAGGGCATGCCGCTGGTGCTGGCGATTTTGCTGGGGGGTGTTTTCGCGACGCTGGTGGGCATGTTTTTCGGTATTCCGAGTCTGCGCGTCAAGGGGCTCTATCTCGCGGTGGCCACGCTGGCCGCGCAGTTTTTCTGCGATTGGGCTTTTTTGCGGGTCAAGTGGTTTACCAACGACAGCGCCTCGGGCAGTGTGTCGGTCTCGGATCTGGTGGCTTTTGGTTTGCCGATTAGCTCGCCGGTGGCCAAGTACTGGTTTTGCCTGTGCTTTTTGGTGGTGTTTTCGCTGCTGGCCAAAAATCTGGTGCGCAGTGCGATCGGGCGCGAGTGGATGGCCATCCGGGACATGGACGTGGCGGCTGCCGTGATCGGCATCCGCCCGGTCTACGCCAAGCTCAGCGCTTTTGCTGTGAGCTCTTTTATTATTGGCGTGGCCGGGGGTTTGTGGGGCTTTGTTTACTTGGGCTCCTGGGAGCCGGCCGCGTTCTCGGTCGACCGGTCCTTTCAGTTGCTGTTCATGGTGATTCTGGGTGGTATGGGTGCTATTTCCGGCAGTTTTTTCGGAGCCGCGTTCATCATCATGTTGCCCATTGCGATCAATATTTTTCTTCCCCTGTTGGGTGGCCTGTTTGGCATTGGCATCAGCACAGCGGCGCTGACCCATGCGGAATTCATTATTTTTGGCGCGCTGATCGTTTGGTTCCTGATTGTGGAGCCGCATGGCCTGGCGCGTTTATGGAGCGTGGGCAAGCAAAAGATGCGAATCTGGCCGTTCCCGCATTAGGTGGGTGCGTTTTGCTTGTGCAGTTTGTGGGTTGGTATGGTTTTTTCAAACGAAGGAGACGAGTATGAAAGTGACTAAGTGGGCGCTGTCCAGCGCGTTGATGGGTGCGGTTTTGGGTGCTGGTTTTGCCAGCTCGGCTTGGGCACAAGCCAAGGAGCAATTCTTCCCAGCCCTGCCGTATCGCTCGGGTGCTTATGCGCCCAACGGTATTCCGTGGGCCAACGGCTATGCCGATTATTTCAAGCTGATCAATGCGCGTGACGGCGGTATCAACGGTGTGAAGATCACCACCGAGGAATGCGACACCGCATATGCCACAGACCGGGGCGTGGAATGCTATGAGCGCCTTAAGGGCAAAGCCAATGGCGCCATCTTCCAGCCCCTATCGACCGGCATCACGTTTGCGCTGACCGAAAAAGTGCCAGCGGACAAGAACTCGCTGATCACCGCCGGCCTGGGGCGCTCGGAGTCGAGTGACGGCGGCGTCTTCAAGTGGAATTTCCCGCTGATGGGCACCTACTGGTCGGGTGCGGACATCCTGATGCAGCACATCACCAAGAAAGAGGGCGGCAACCTGACGGGTAAGAAGATCACCCTGATTTACCATGACAGCCCATATGGCAAAGAGCCGATTCCGCTGCTGCAAAAGCGCGCCACGCTGCAGGGCTTCGAGCTGACTCTGCTGCCAGTGACAGCGCCCGGTATTGAGCAAAAAGCCACCTGGCTGCAGGTGCGCCAGAACAAGCCCGACTACGTCTTGCTGTGGGGCTGGGGCGTGATGAATTCCGCTGCATTGAAAGAAGCAGTTGCAACCGGTTACCCGCGCGAAAAAATGTTTGGCGTGTGGTGGTCGGCAGGCGAGCCCGATGTCAAAGACCTGGGTGACGCGGCCAAGGGCTATAGCGGCCTGATTGCCACCGGTGAGGGCGGCAAGATTTTGGATGACGTGAAGAAATTTGTGCATGACAAAAACCAGGGTACGGGCCCGATCGAAGAGCTCAACACCTCGCTCTACAACCGGGGCCTGGTCAGCGCTGCACTGGCGGTTGAAGCGGTGCGCTCCGCGCAGCAGCGTTTTGGCAAGGGCAAAGTCATGGACGGCGAACAAATCCGTTGGGGTTTGGAGAACCTGAACATGGACCAGAAGCGCCTGGGCGCGCTCAAGCTGGACACCATCATGAAGCCCCTGAGCACCTCCTGCTTTGACCACGAAGGCTCGCGCAGCGCGCGCGTCCACAGCTGGGACGGCAAGAAGTGGAACGTCGTCACCGACTGGATTGATGCGGACGAGTCCATCATCAAACCCATGGTGCGCCAGTACGCCGACAAGTACGCCAGCGACAAGAAACTGACCCGCCGCACCCCTGCGGATTGCCAGTCCTGATTGCGGATCGCTGCGCGGCGCCTGTCCGTTGGGATGGGCGCTGCCGCGATGGCAGTAACAGCCGAGGATTTGTATGAGCGCTCCCCCTATTGTTCTGAACGTCAACGGGATCGAAGTCATCTATAACCACGTCATCCTGGTGCTCAAGGGTGTGTCCTTGCAGGTGCCGCAGGGCGGTATCGTGGCGCTGCTGGGCGGCAATGGAGCCGGTAAAACGACGACCTTGCGCGCGGTATCCAACCTGCTCAAGGGCGAGCGCGGTGCGGTGACCAAGGGCAGTATCGAATTGCGCGGTGAACGCATCGAGAACCTGTCGCCTGCTGATCTGGTGCAGCGCGGCGTGGTGCAGGTCATGGAAGGGCGCCATTGTTTTGCCCACCTCACCATCGAAGAGAACCTGCTGACCGGCAGCTACACCCGCAAAGACAAGGGCGAGGTTGGCGCCACGCTGGAGAAGGTCTATACCTATTTCCCGCGCCTCAAGCTGCGTCGTAGCTCACAGGCCGCGTACACATCGGGTGGTGAACAGCAGATGTGCGCCATTGGCCGGGCCTTGATGGCCAGCCCGACCATGGTCTTGCTCGATGAGCCATCGATGGGCTTGGCACCGCAGATCGTGGAAGAAGTGTTTGAGATCGTGAAGGACCTCAATACCAAAGAGGGCGTCACGTTTCTGATCGCCGA
>CANIRI010000222.1 GCA_947469815.1 Comamonadaceae bacterium
TACTTCGTGCCGTACCTGGGCGTTCTGTTGCTCAAAACACCGGAGGATCACGCGCAAGGTGGCCATACAGAAACCTTTGATTCGCCTTTTTACAGGGCCTTTCGCTCAACCGTTGATTGGTGCGTGCGTTTCCGGTGGACGACGATCGGTTTAACGGTGGCCGCTTTCGCGCTCGGAATCGCTGGCATGGGTCAGGTGCAGCAGCAGTTTTTCCCGGACTCCAGCCGACCTGAATTGTTGGTGGATATGTGGTTTCCCGAAGGCACCGCCATTGCCAAAAACGAAGCCGTCGTCCAGCGCCTGGAAGCCCGGATCATGCAGGACCCCACCGTGAAGACGGTGACCACCTGGGTTGGCTCCGGCGTGCCCCGGTTTTACTTGCCGCTGGATGCGATATTTCCGCAGACCAACGTCTCGCAGATGATTGTGGTGCCCAAGGGCTTGGCGGAGCGCGATGCATTGCGTCTCCACATCCCGGAATGGATTGCCCAGGAGTTCCCCGAAGTCCGGGTGCGGGTCAAAAATCTTCCCACTGGCCCGCCGGTCGCTTATCCGGTTCAGTTCAGGGTGATTGGTGATGACCCTGTGGCTTTGCGGGCGAGAGCCGATGAGGTCAAGGACATCATGCGCCAGAACCCCAACGCGCGGGGGGTTAATGACAATTGGAATGAGTCCGTCAAAGTCTTGCGTCTTGAGGTGGACCAAGACAAGGCCCGCGCATTGGGTGTGACCAGCAAGAGCATTGCGCAGGCCTCCAAACTTCTTTACAGCGGGCGGGTGGCTGCCCAATACCGCGAGGGCGACAAGTTGATCGATATCGTGCTGCGCCAGCCTTTAGAGGAGCGCGACACCTTGAGCGATCTGGGCAACACCTATGTGGCGACATCAACGGGCAAATCGATTCCGCTCAGCCAGATTGCAAAAATGCATGTGTCATGGGAGCCCGGTGTGCTGTGGCGCGATCGGCGCAGTTACGCCATTACCACCCAGTGTGATATTTCAGAGGGATTGCAGGGCGCAACGGTCACCCAGCAAATGCTGCCGGCCCTGCGGGCGCTGGAAGACCGGTGGAAAGCGGCAGGCGGCGGCGCGTACCGGATTGAGGTGGCGGGCGCGGTGGAGGAGAGCAGCCGGGGATCGTCTTCGATTGTGGTGGGTATTCCGGTGATGTTGTTTGCCACATTCACCTTGCTGATGCTGCAATTGCAAAGTTTCAGCCGCGCCGTCCTGGTGTTCTTGACGGGCCCGATGGGCATCGTAGGGGTGGCGGTTGCCTTGCTGGCCTTTAACCGGCCCTTCGGTTTTGTGGCGATGCTGGGCGTGATCGCGCTGATGGGCATGATCCAGCGCAATTCGGTGATCTTGATCGACCAGATTGAGCAGGAGCGGGCCCGTGGCGTGCCAGCCTGGGATGCCATCATCGATTCTGCAGTCGGGCGCCTGCGCCCCATTGTGCTGACCGCGGCGGCGGCCGTCTTGGCCATGATTCCGCTGACGCGCTCGGTTTTTTGGGGGCCCATGGCGGTCGCCATCATGGGTGGCCTGATCCTTGCCACGGTCTTGACCTTGCTCGCTTTACCCGCCATGTATGCGGCCTGGTTTCGTGTGCGGCGCTGAGCGCGGCGCCTGATGCGCGCGGGATAGCCGGGAGGTTAAACTCTTAGGCTGACCTGAAATGCCCGCGCGGGTGGCGAAATTGGTAGACGCACCAGGTTTAGGTCCTGACGGTAGCAATACTGTGGGGGTTCGAGTCCCCCCCCGCGCACCAACCTGATGCCAAAGGCGCAAGCCCGATGTTGTGGGGCAATCCAATGCCGCAGTGGCGGTATGGGTTGCCCTAATTTTTTCCTATGAGGAGTACAGCGATGACCGTGGTGGTGGAAAATTTGGAAAAACTGGAACGCAAAATCACTCTCACGATGCCGGTGGCAGCGATACAGGGCGAGGTCGATGTGCGTTTGCGCAAGCTGGCCCGTACAGTCAAGATGGACGGATTCCGTCCCGGCAAAGTTCCTATGAACGTGGTTGCCCAGCGCTATGGCTATTCGGTGCAGTATGAGGTGGTCAACGACAAAGTCGGCCAGGCCTTCAGCGCTGCCGCCAATGAAGCCAAGCTGCGCGTCGCCGGCCAACCCAGCATCACCCAGGCCACGGCGGCCTCAGACGATGAAATGGCCTTTGACGCGGTCTTTGAGGTCTTTCCCGAAGTCAAGATTGCAGACTTGACGGACGCTGTGGTGGAAAAAGTGCACGCTGAGGTGAGCGAGGCTGCCATTGACAAGACCATCGATATTTTGCGCAAGCAGCGCCGGACCTTCGCGCAGCGGTCGCTGGACAGCGCAGCGCAGCAGACCGATCGTGTAACGGTCGACTTCGAGGGGAAAATTGACGGCGAGTTGTTCGACGGTGGCAAAGCCGCTGATTTCCAGTTTATTTTGGGCGACGGACAGATGCTCAAAGAATTTGAGGCCGCAACGCAGGGCATGAAAATTGGCGAGAGCAAGACTTTCCCGCTGGTTTTCCCGGAGGACTACCAAGGAAAAGACGTCGCGGGCAAGACCGCGGACTTCATGGTCACGGTGAAGAAGCTGGAAGCGGCCCATCTGCCGGAAGTGGACGATGCCATGGCCAAGTCCCTGGGCATCCCGGACGGAACCGTGGACGCGATGCGCGCTGACATTCGTAAAAACCTGCAGCGCGAAGTCAAGTTCCGCCTGTTAAACCGCAATAAGCTGGCTGCTATGGACGCGCTGGTGGCGCGGGCGGAGTTTGATTTGCCGCGCTCCAGCGTCATGTCTGAAGTCGACCGCATGATCGCCAACGCCCGTGAAGAGCTGAAACAGCGCGGGGTTAAAGACGCCGACCAGGCGCCTATCCCCCAGGAGATGTTCCGCGCCCAGGCTGAGCGACGGGTCCGCTTGGGTCTGACCGTGGCCGAGCTGGTCCGCACGCACAGCCTGGAGGCCAAGCCCGAGCAAGTCAAGCAGCATGTGGATGAACTGGCATCCAGCTACGAAAAGCCCTCGGAAGTGGTGCGCTGGTACTACAGCGACCGCCAGCGGATGGCGGAAGTGGAGTCGGTGGTCATTGAAAACAACGTAACCGACTACATCTTGTCTCAGGTGAAGGTGGAAGAAAAGCACATTGACTTTGACGAGTTAATGGGACAAGTTTGATCAGCAATATCCGGAGAACAGTCGGCATGAATATCCAATACGGCG
Organism: Comamonadaceae bacterium; assembly: GCA_947469815.1. Taxonomy (GTDB): domain Bacteria; phylum Pseudomonadota; class Gammaproteobacteria; order Burkholderiales; family Burkholderiaceae_C; genus Allorhodoferax. The sequence goes on from CANIRI010000222.1 coordinate 3,222, forward strand.
GGCGTGAGCCCCAAGAAACCCAGGCGCTGGGCATGGTCCCTATGGTCATCGAGCAGTCGGGGCGGGGCGAGCGCTCCTACGACATTTACTCCCGGCTCCTCAAGGAGCGGGTCATATTCATGGTGGGACCCGTCAATGACCATGTTGCCAACCTGGTCGTGGCGCAACTGCTGTTTCTTGAGAGCGAAAATCCAGACAAGGACATATCTTTCTACATCAACTCCCCGGGTGGGTCGGTCAGCGCCGGTATGGCGATTTTTGACACCATGAACTTCATCAAGCCCCAGGTTTCGACCCTGTGCATCGGCATGGCGGCCAGTATGGGGGCGTTTTTGTTGGCGGCCGGAGCGAAAGGCAAGCGTTTTTCGCTCCCGAATTCCAAGGTCATGATCCACCAGCCTTTGGGCGGAACCCAGGGTCAGGCCACCGAAATTGAGATCCACGCCCGGGAAATCCTCAAAACCCGCGAACAATTGAACAAAATATTGGCAGACCGCACCGGCCAGCCCCTGGAAAAGATCCAAAGCGATACCGAACGCGACTATTATTTGTCAGCGCAGGAAGCTAAAGAATACGGTCTGGTTGACGAAGTTATTGATAAGCGCCCCTGAAACGGAACCTGAGAAACAAAGCATCTACATATGGCTGAAAAAAAAGGCTCCTCGAACGAGAAGAATCTGTTTTGCTCATTTTGTGGGAAAAGCCAGCATGAAGTGAAGAAGCTCATTGCCGGGCCCTCGGTCTTCGTGTGTGATGAATGCATCGACCTGTGCAATGAAATCATCCGGGATGATTCTGCCGGTGTCACGGATGCCAAGGAGGCGCGCGGCGATTTGCCAACGCCGGCCACCATCAAGGCCAATCTGGATAACTATGTGATCGGGCAGGAGCCCGCCAAGCGCACGCTGGCGGTCGCCGTTTACAACCACTACAAGCGCTTACGCCACAAAGACAAGTCCAAAAAAGACGAGGTGGAATTAGCCAAAAGCAATATTCTGCTGATAGGCCCCACCGGCTCCGGCAAGACCTTGTTAGCGCAGACCTTGGCGCGGATGTTGGACGTGCCCTTTGTGATGGCCGACGCCACGACCCTCACCGAAGCGGGTTATGTGGGAGAAGATGTTGAAAACATCGTCTTGAAACTGCTGCAAACCTGCAACTACGATGTCGAGCGTGCCCAACGCGGCATTGTGTACATCGACGAGATTGACAAGATTTCGCGCAAATCGGACAACCCCTCCATCACCCGCGATGTGTCGGGCGAGGGCGTGCAGCAAGCTTTGCTGAAGTTGATCGAAGGCACGATGGCCAGCATTCCTCCACAAGGCGGTCGCAAGCATCCCAATCA
>CANIRI010000223.1 GCA_947469815.1 Comamonadaceae bacterium
CGCCATGCACCATGGACAACATGGCCGGCAGGGCGTCGCTCTGGGCCGCCGGGAACAAGACCGGCTCGGCACCCGCTGCCTGCTTGAGCGACAGCGCATATTTTTCTCCCAACACATAGAAGGGCGAACGTTTTCCGTCCTCCCCCAAATAACGCCGGTCAACCGGCAGCCAGACCATAACAGGCGGCTCTTGCATCATGCGCTCTCCAGAAAAAGATGGTTCCAATTCGTCACAGCATATCCCGCAAGCGGTAGTAGGCCATGCCCAGCACCAGGCTGGGGGTGCGCAGCAGGCTGCCCCCGGGGAAGTCGCGGTGCTGCAAGCGCGCAAACAGGTCAAAGCGCTCGGCCTGTCCGGCAATTGCCTGCGCCACCATTTGCCCGGCCAGCCCGGTCAGTGCCACCCCATGGCCACTGAAGCCTTGCAGGTAATAAATATTGCTGTCCACGCGGCCGAAGTCGGGCGCGCGGTTCATGCTGATGTCCACAAAACCGCCCCACAAAAAATCCACCAGCGTGCCCCGCAATTGCGGAAAAATCCGCTCCATGCGCTTGCGCATCACGCCCTGTAAATCCGGCGGTGTGGTTTGTGAGTAACTCACGCGCCCACCGAAGAGCATGCGGTGGTCGGCGCTGCAGCGGTAGTAGTCCAGCACGAAATTGTTGTCGCAGGCGGCGGCGTCAGACGGAATTAACTGGCGGCACAGGGCTTCGCCCAGCGGGGCCGTGCCCAAAATATAGGTGCCCACCGGCATGATGCGCCGGTTGATCGCAGGTGCCAGTTGCGGCCCATGCGCCTCCAGGCTGTAGTTACCCGCCAGCACGGCAAAACCAGCGCTGACCTGCCCGCCGTCGGTCCGGGCCACGACCTCGGCACCACGGCTGAGGCTGTGCACGGTCGAATGCTCAAAAATCTGCACCCCCAATCCCCGTGCGGCGCGCAGCAGCCCGAGGCCGAATTTCAGAGGGTGCAAGTGCCCGGAGCGCCGCTCGTAAGCCGCCGCGCAATAGCGCGGGCTATCGATCAGGCCGCGCACCTCGGGGCCGCGCGCGAAGGTGGTGGCAAAGCCGTAATCGCGCTCGAGTTGCGCAAACTCGGCCTCCAGCGCACGCGCCTTGCGCGGTGCGTCCGCCACATACACATAGCCGAAACGGCGGTCGCATTCGATGCCGAACTCGGCGATGCGCGCGTCCACCAGGTCCAGCGCCTCCAGGGACATGTCCCAGGCGATGCGGGCGTCGGCGCGGCCCAGTTGCGTCTCGAAAGTTTCCTGCCCGCCGGCAAAACCGGCAATCGTCTGCCCGCCGTTGCGCCCGGATGCGCCGCCGCAAACCCGCCCAGCCTCCAGCACGGCAACCCGGTAGCCGCGCCGGGCCAACTCGATCGCTGCCGACAGCCCGGAAAACCCGGCCCCCACCACCAGCACGTCCGCGCGCACCGCGCCCTGCAAAGGCGGCAGCGGCGCATCGCGCTGCAGGCTGGACTCGTAATAGCTGCGGCTGTTCAGTTCGGCGTCGCGCCGTAAGAAGGCCGCGCGGCGGCTGGCAGCGCCTGCTATCACAGCGCCCCTTTGGCCACCTGGCCGCACAGATAGGTCCAGACGAAATGGGCCGCGGCATTGCTGGTCAGCTCGGCATGGTCATAAGCCGGCGCCACCTCCACGCAGTCCATGCCCACCCAGTTCAAGGATGCCAACTCCTCCAGCAGGGTCAGCACCTGGGAGCTGCTCAGGCCGCCGGGCTCGGGCGTGCCGGTGCCCGGCGCGAAGGCCGGATCCAGGCAATCGATATCCAGGGTCAGGTAACAGGGACGCTGGCCCATGCGCGCGCGAATGGCTTGCACCACCGGGGCCAAACCAGGTCCGTCGCAACCGCGCAGATCGCGCGCGGTGTAAATCAGGCCCCCTTGGTCCTGCACATATTCGCGGGCGGCACGCTCACCCGCCGAGCGCAAGCCGATCTGCACCGTGTGCGCCGGACTGATCAGGCCCTCTTGAATCGCCTCATAAGTCCAGGTGCCGTGGCCCGACGGTTCGCCAAAATGGTCTTGCCAGGTGTCGCAGTGGGCGTCAAAGTGCAGCAGCCCGACCGGGCCGTAGCGGGCGTGGGCGGCGCGCAGCAGCGGCAGGGTGATGGAGTGGTCGCCCCCGAGAAACACGCAATGGTGCTGCGCCATCAGCGCGGCGGCAGCCGTCTGGATCGCATCCCGCAGCACCGGCAGCGGCGAGGCATTGGGCAAACGCAGGTCGCCGGCGTCACCCAGCACATCCAGCGGGGAGACGCCAAAAAACGGGTGCAGCCCATCGCACAACATCAAACTGGCGCGGCGGATTTCCTGCGGGCCGAAGCGCGCGCCGGGCCGGTTGGTCACGGCGCCATCAAAGGGCACGCCCGCCAGCGCGAACCGCTGCCCAGCCAGCGGCGCTGCGGCGAGAAAACGGTTGCTGTTGTTGGCGTAAGCGAACTGCCCTAACGCTTCAGGGACCTGTGAAATCATGTCTGGCACATGGCCTCCTTGTCATACACCCTCATTGTGCCCGCCCGACCAGCCAAACCCTGCTGGGCCGATGGGATAATCACCCTATGACCATCACCTACAAAGACGCCGACGGGATTGCAGGCATGCGCCTGGCTGGACGGCTGGCCTCCGAAGTGCTGGATTACCTGACACCCTTTGTGGTGCCCGGCGTGAGCACCAATGCGCTGGACAAGCTGGCACACGACTACATCGTCGACGTGCAAGGCGGTATTCCAGCGCCGCTCAATTACCGCGGTGGCGGAAAAATCCCCTACCCCAAATCCATTTGCACCTCGGTCAACCACCAGGTCTGCCACGGCATTCCGAATGAAAAAGCGCTGAAAAAAGGCGATGTGGTGAACATTGACGTCACCGTCATCAAAAACACCTGGCACGGCGACACCAGCCGCATGTTCATGGTGGGCGAAGGCTCGATTGCCGCCAAACGCCTGTGCAGCGTCACCTATGAGGCCATGTGGCACGGCATCCGCATGGTCAAGCCCGGCATCCATTTGGGCGACATCGGCTTTGCGATCCAGCGTTTTGCCGAAGGCCAGGGCTACTCGGTGGTGCGCGAGTTCTGCGGCCACGGCATCGGCCAGGTCTTCCACGAAGAGCCGCAGGTCTTGCACTACGGCCGCCCCGGCACGCTGGACATGCTGCGCGAAGGCATGACCTTCACCATCGAGCCCATGATCAACGCCGGGCGCAAAGAAATCAAAGACGGCCCGGAGAAAGACGGCTGGACCATCGTCACCGCCGACCGCTCGCTCTCCGCCCAGTGGGAGCACACGGTGCTGGTCACGCCCACCGGCTACGAGGTGATGACGCTGTCAGCAGGCAGCCCGCCGCCACCGGCTTTTGTGGCCGAGGCATACACCCCCGCATCCCCAGCCATAGCCTGAAGCCCCGGCCATGAGCGAACTGCGGGCGCTGCGCGACGCTTACCGCCAGCACAAGGCGCAGATCCTGCAGCGGTTGGACCAGCCCACGCTGGCACCCCGGCGCGTGCGCGCCCTGCTCCAGGCACTGTCCCAGCACGCCGACGCAGCCCTGTGCGCGCTGTCCGCCCACGCGCAAATGCCGCCCGGCGTGGCGCTGCTGGCGGTTGGGGGCTATGGCCGCGGCGAGCTCTTTCCGAATTCCGATGTGGATGTGCTGATCCTGCTCGACGACGCAAGCGGCCCGGACCACGAGGCCACCCTGCGCAGCGTGGAACAGTTTGTCAGCAGCTGCTGGGACACGGGGCTGGAGATTGGCTCCAGCGTGCGCACCGTGGCCGAATGCCTGGCCGAGTCGGCCAAAGACGTGACAGTGCAAACCGCGCTTTTGGAGCACCGGCGGGTTTGCGGCAATACCGCGCTGGTGGACCGTTTTGCCGCCGCATTTGCGGCCGCCATGAACCCGCAGGCCTTTCTGGTCGCCAAAACCTTGGAGATGCGCCAGCGCCACAGCCGTTTTGAGGACACGCCCTATGCGCTGGAGCCCAATTGCAAAGAGTCGCCCGGCGGCTTGCGCGATTTGCAGGTGATTTTGTGGGTGGCGCGCGCCGCCGGTCTGGGGCGCAGCTGGGCCGAGTTGTGCGCCAACGGCCTGGCCACGCCGTTTGAAGTGCAGCGCATTGAGCGCAACGAAGCCCTGCTATTTTTGATCCGCGCGCGCCTGCACCATCTGGCGCGCCGACGCGAAGACCGGCTGGTGTTTGATCTGCAAACCGCCGTAGCCGAACATTTTGGCTACCGCTCCACACTGCCGCAGGATGGCAAAGGCGCGCTGGTTAGGGCCAGTGAGGCGCTGATGAAGCGCTACTACTGGGCTGCCAAAGCCGTCACCCAGCTCAACCAGATATTGCTGCTCAATATCGAAGAGCGACTCAACCCCATCACCCACAAGCTGCGCCCGATCAACACGCGCTTCAACGACAAAGCCGGCATGGTCGATGTGGCCAGTGACGATCTGTACCAGCGCGAACCGCACGCCATTTTGGAAACCTTTTTGATCTACCAAAAGGGGATGGGGCTCAAAGGCCTGTCCGCACGCACGCTGC
>CANIRI010000224.1 GCA_947469815.1 Comamonadaceae bacterium
CCATCAAGGCCAATTCGGGATTGACCGAGGCCGAGATCCAGCAAATGGTGAAAGACGCTGAGCTCAATGCCGCCGACGACAAGAAAAAACTCGAGCTGATCCAGGCGCGCAATGAAGCCGATGCCAATATCCACAGCGTCAAGAAGAGCCTGACCGAGCACGGCGACAAGCTCGACGCCGCTGAGAAAGAAAAGATCGAAGCCGCGATCAAAGACTTAGAGGCCGTGATCAAAGGCGACGACAAAGACACCATCAGCACCAAGAGCACCGCGCTCATGGAAGCCAGCCAGAAGCTGGGCGAGAAAGTCTATGCCGAGCAGCAAGCCAAGCAGGCGGCTGAAGCGGGCGGCGGTAACGCCAGTGGCGAGCAGCAGGCCAAACCCGCAGACGACAACGTGGTCGATGCGGAAGTGAAAGAAGTGAAGAAGGGCTGACGTTCAGCACAGCCCCAAAGCTGTGCACGCGCCGCGTTGACCGCCCCGGGGTGGTCAACGCGGCTTTTTCTGTTCTCAAGGGCACGTTTTAAGTATGGCAAAACGCGATTTTTATGAGATCTTGGGCGTACCCAAGAATGCTTCGGATGAGGACATCAAAAAGTCCTACCGCAAGCTGGCGATGAAGTTCCACCCCGACCGCAACCAGGGTGAACCCGCCAAGGAAGCCGAAGTCAAATTCAAAGAGGCCAAAGAGGCCTACGAGATGCTGTCCGACCCGCAAAAGCGCGCCGCTTACGACCAGCACGGCCACGCCGGCGTGGACCCGAATATGCGCGGCCCGGGCGGCGAAGGCATGGGCGGTTTCGCCGAAGCCTTTGGCGATATTTTTGGAGAGATGTTCGGCCAGCAGCAGCGCGGCCGTGGCGGGCGCCAGGTTTTCCGTGGCGGCGACCTGAGCTACGGCATGGAAGTCACGCTGGAAGAAGCAGCCAAGGGCAAGGAAGCGCAAATCCGCATCCCCACGCATGAGAACTGCGAAGTTTGCTCTGGCACCGGTGCCAAACCCGGCACCCAGGCCAAGACCTGCGGCACCTGCGGCGGTGCCGGTGCGGTGCAAGTGCGCCAGGGCTTTTTCAGCGTGCAACAAACCTGCCCCAGCTGCCGGGGCATGGGCAAAACCATCAGCGACCCGTGCATCCCCTGCGCCGGTCAGGGCAAAATCAAAAAGCAGAAAACCCTGGAAGTCAAAATCCCCGCCGGTATCGACGGCGGTATGCGCATCCGCAGCGCGGGCAATGGCGAGCCCGGCACCAACGGCGGGCCGCCAGGCGACTTGTATATCGAGATCCGCCAAAAGAAGCACGACATCTTTGAGCGCGATGGCGATGACCTGCACTGCACGGTACCCATCAACATCGTCACCGCAGCGCTGGGTGGCGAAATTGACGTGCCCACGCTGGACGGCAAAGCCGCCATCGACCTGCCCGAGGGCACGCAAAACGGCAAGCAGTTCCGCCTGCGCGGGAAGGGCATCAAAGGCGTGCGCGCCAGCTACCCCGGTGATTTGTATTGCCACATTACGGTGGAGACGCCGGTCAAGCTCACCGAGCCGCAGCGCAAGCTGCTCAAAGAGCTGGACGAGTCGTTCAAAAAGGGCGGCAACAAGCACTCCCCCACGGGCGACAGCTGGACCGACAAGCTCAAGGGCTTGTTTAGCTAAAGCCGTCGCATGTCGGGCCATGGCTACCTGACAGCCGCCTTCTACCTGTTCGTAGAACTGCCCGACTGCGCCGCGCTGCAAGCGCCCCTGCTGGCCCGCTGCGAGGCCTTGCAAATCAAGGGGCTGATCCTGCTGGCGCACGAGGGCATCAACGGCACGGTGGCCGGTACGCCCGACAACATCGCCGCGCTGCTGGAATTTCTACACGCCGACCCGCGCCTGCAGGCCCTGGAACACAAAGAGTCCTGGTCAGACAAGCCGCCCTTTCGCCGCATGCGGGTGCGCGTTAAGCGCGAGATCGTCACCTTGGGCGTGCCGGGCATCAACCCGGCCAAGCAGGCGGGCACCTACGTCAAGCCACAGCATTGGAACGCGCTGATCAGCCGCCCGGATGTGGTGGTGGTCGATACGCGCAACACCTATGAAGTGGAGCTGGGCACCTTCCAGGGCGCGAAAAACCCGCAGATCGCCAGCTTTGCCGAGCTGCCAAATTGGATAAACGACGCGCCCTCCATGCAGCCCGATAACGGCAAGCGTCCCGTGGTCGCCATGTTTTGCACCGGCGGCATACGCTGCGAAAAATCCACCGCGCTGCTGCGCCAGCAAGGCTTCACCGAGGTCTACCACCTGCAAGGCGGTATCCTGAAATACCTGGAAGTTGTGCCGCCGGAAGACAGTCTGTGGCAGGGCGAATGCTTTGTGTTTGATGAGCGCGTCTCGGTAGGCCATGGCCTGCAAGCCGGTCCGCACCAACTCTGCCGCTGCTGCCGTCAACCCTTACCCGACGGCGCGCTCGATGCCCCCGAATTCGAACTCGGTGTCAGCTGTCCGCGCTGCTACGCCAGCACCAGCCCCGCGCAGAAGGACGGTGCGCGCGAAAGGCAAAGGCAGTGGGAGCGGGCTAAGGTGCGGGCGCAGGAATTGCGCAGCAAAACAATCTGAACCGTGGTGGCCTTGTCCCCGCCCATCCTCTACTCCTTCCGCCGCTGCCCCTACGCCATGCGCGCGCGGCTGGCCTTGCAAGCGGCCGGGCAGCAGGTGCAACACCGCGAAATTGCGCTCAAAAACAAGCCTGCTGAGATGCTGCGCGCCTCGCCCAAAGGCTCGGTGCCGGTGCTGGTGCTGGCCGACGGAAGCGTGCTGGAGGAAAGCCTGGATATCATGCGCTGGGCATTGGGGCGCAATGACCCGCAGGGCTGGCTGGTTGGCGATGACGCATACCACCAAGACGCCTGGGACTTGATTGCGCGCAACGACGGCGACTTCAAATTCCACCTCGACCGCTACAAATATCCGCACCGCTACGGGCTGGCCGACGGTGTGACCCACCGCGAATTGGCGCGCGGGTTCTTAGACGTTTTGCAAGCCCGACTGGCGTTACACAGTTATCTGGCCGGAGCGCGCTTTGGCTTAGCCGACGCCGCCATCGCGCCCTTCGTGCGGCAATTTGCTCACACCGATGTTGCGTGGTTTGCAGCCCAACCATGGAGCAATCTGGTGCAGTGGCTGCAGGACTTTGAAGCCTCTGCCGCCTTTGCGCTGGTGATGGAAAAACACCCGGTCTGGCAGGGTGATACGGCTAGCGCCGCTTAAGCGATCCGCACCTTCGCCGCAGCGTATTCGCGCTGCAACCGCGCCACCAATGCGGCGGTGCTGTCAATGGATGTGACCGCACCTATGCCCTGCCCGCAACCCCAGATGTCTTTCCAGGCTTTGGTTTTGTCGCCACTGAAGTCCATGGCGGCGGGGTTGCCCTCGGCGAGCTGGGTTGGGTCCATGCCGGCCTTGCGGATGCTGGGGGCCAGGTAGTTGCCGTGCACGCCGGTGAACAGGCTGCTGTAGACGATGTCGTCGGAGTCGCTGTCCACGATGCACTGTTTGTAGTCCTGCGCGGCGCGCGCCTCGGTGGTGGCGATGAAAGCCGAGCCGATGTAGGCGAAGTCAGCGCCCATGGCCTGGGCGGCCAATACCGCGCCGCCGGTGGCAATGGAACCGCTCAAAGCCAAGGGGCCATCAAACCACTGGCGGATCTCTTGCACCAAGGCAAACGGGCTTTTCACGCCCGCATGACCACCGGCGCCAGCGGCCACCGCAATCAAGCCGTCTGCGCCTTTATCTACCGCCTTGCGGGCGAAGCGGTTGTTGATGACGTCATGTAAAACCACACCGCCGTAAGCGTGAGCGGCGGCATTGATGTCTTCGCGCGCGCCCAGGCTGGTGATGATGATGGGCACCTGGTATTGGACGCACAGCGCCATGTCCTGCTCCAGCCGGTCGTTGCTTTTGTGGACGATTTGGTTGATGGCAAAGGGCGCGGCGGGCGACTCGGGATGCGCCCGTTTATGGGCGGCCAGGGTTTCGGTGATCTCGGCCAGCCAATCATCTAGCTGCGACACAGGCCGCGCATTGAGTGCGGGCATCGAGCCCACCACGCCAGCCTTGCATTGGGCGATGACCAGCTGCGGCGTGCTGATGATGAACAGCGGCGCGGCGATCACCGGCAACGGCAGATCGCGCAACACCGCAGGCAGCACGGACAAAAGAGTAACCCGCCCCGACCTAAAACGCGTCCAACGCCAGCGCGGTCACGCTGTCCGCGCCTTCCACAATGGCCGCGCGCAAAGCATCGGTCTTGGGCAGGATGTGGTCGGCGTAAAAGCGCACGGTGCTGATCTTGGCCTGCATGAAGGGCGCGTCCGTACCCTGGGCAAGCAGCGTTTGCGCAACCAGCAGGCTGCGCGCCATCTGCCACCCGGCCATCACATTCCCGGCGAGCATCAAATAGGGCACGCTACCGGCAAACACGGCATTGGGCGCGCTGCGGGTGTTGGCGGCAATAAAGTCAATCACCTCAACCAAGGCCGCGCGCGCGCTGTCCAGCCGCCGCGCAACAGCTAC
>CANIRI010000225.1 GCA_947469815.1 Comamonadaceae bacterium
GCCACAGCAGGCGCGGGATTTCGACTACGCGTTGGTCGCTCAAAAACTCAGCCAAATAGCGGCGCACGGCAGCGGGGGTCGGTGCGTCGGGGGTACCCAGGTTGCAGTACAAAACGGCGGTTTTCGGGGCTTGGCCGTGTGTGAATAAGGGTTCGGTCGCAAAAGGCATAGTGCAGTATTCTCGCGCACCCATGCTCGACACCGCCCGCATCACTGCCATCACCCTCGATCTGGACGACACCTTATGGCCGGTAATGCCCACGCTGGTGCGGGCCGAGGCCGCCTTGGGCGACTGGCTTGCGACCCGCGCACCACGCACCGGCGCGTTGTTTGCGGACACCCCGCGCCGCCTCGCGCTGCGCCAGGAGGTGCTCGAAGCGCATCCTGAATACCTGCACGACTTGAGCTTTCAGCGCCTGCGCGCGCTGGCGCTGGGTTTGGAGCGCCACGGTGAAGACGCGGCGCTGGCAGAACCGGCTTTTGAGGTCTTTTTCGCTGCCCGCCAACAGGTTGACTTGTACCCGCAGGCCGCCGAAGTATTGCAGCGCTTGAGTGGGCGCTACCCGCTGCTGGCGGTATCCAACGGCAATGCCGATGTGGTGCGCGTCGGGCTGGGTGCGTATTTTTCAGGCAGCGTCAGTGCCCGCGATGCTGGGGTTGCCAAGCCCGACCCCCGCATCTTTCACGCCGCCGCCGCGCACCTGGGTTGCGCGCCGCATCAGGTCCTGCATGTGGGCGACGACCACGCGGCCGATGTCGTAGGCGCTGCGCAAGCGGGCATGCAGGCCGTCTGGCTGCGCCACCCTACTGCGCAGGAGCCCGCGCACAGCGCGTATGCGCATCTGGTGGTGGAGGACTTGCGCCACTTGTGCGAAGCCTTGGGCGTTTAAGGGCCCCCTCAGCGCATCGTCAACAGCGGAAGGTCGTGTCGCTGGGCCAGCGCATCCAAGGCCCGGCGGGTTTTGCCGGCCACAAACTGCGCCACCGCCTGGTGCGCAGTGGGCTTGAACATATTGGCCGCCGCTTCGCCCCCCACGCCGACCTGTTCCATCAGCGCCTTGGCGAAATGGGGCTCCAGCGCTGCGAGCGCCACGCGGCCGTCCTTGCAGGCGTACACCCGGTAGCCCGCATGCGCACCGCCGACCGCGCCATTCGGGGTGCTCAGTCCCCAGGTGCGCGGCAGCGCCAGGTAATGGGCGGCGTCGGCCAGCGCCACCTCCAGCCGAACGCCGCGCCCGGTGCGCAGTTGCTCCAGCCGCGCTTGCAAGACCGCTTCGCTGGCCATCAGCGCGCCGCCCATGTCGGCGTACAGGGTGGGCGGCATGTGCAGGCCATCGACCAGCCCGGCCTCGGCCAGGTAGGTCAGGTCATGGCCCGGCTCCTCGGCGCGTTCGCCGCGGGCGCCCACCAGGCAGACCATGGCCAGCACCGGGTAGGCCGCGTGCAGCGCGCGCCAGCCCAGGCCGAGTTTTTTCAGAGCGGACGGGCGAAACGAGGTCAGCAGGATGTCGGTGCGCTCCAGCGCTTGGTGCAGGGTACTTTGGCCGGTTTCGGTTTTCAGATTTGCATGTATGACTTTCACACCCTTGGTTAAGGTGTTGTAGGCATTGGCGTTATAGCTTTGCATCGGGTCGCCGCTGTGGCCTGCGGGGGCGGGCGGCTCGAGCTTGGTGCAGCTGGCACCCATGGCGCGCAGGCGCATCAGGGCGGCTGGGCCGGGCAGGTTCAGTGCCAGGCTCAGGATGCGGGTGGCGCGCAGGGGTCGTACGGACATGATGGTGCGGCTAGGGGGTGAAAGCCTGCAATATAGTTGCCCCATCTCCCACCCGGCAAGGACGCCTGTGACCCCCCAAGCCATCACCGCTGATCTCTTCCCCGACTTGCCTGTCTTCGCTCCCCTGGAAAAGCCCAAGCCCCGCAAAAAGCCCAAAGCTGCGGCGTCCCAACCCCTACCCATCCAAGCGTTGGAAGCTCCCCGGGCCCATGAGCCCGAGGCCATGGCCCGCGCCCTGGAGACCCACCCCGATTACCGCGTGCTGCGCCGTTTGACGCCCCGGTTGCAATGGACGCACACGTCCGACACGCAGGGCGCGCTGCGCTTGCGGGTGGTGGTGCTGGATACCGAAACCACCGGCCTGGATGCCGGCAAAGACAAAATTATTGAACTGGCCATGCTGCGCTTTGAGGTGGACCTGGCGAGCGGCTTACCGGTGGGCAAGGTGGAGGTTTTTGACGAGCTTGAAGACCCCGGCATGCCGATCCCCGCAGAAGTGCAGGCGCTCACCGGCATCCGCGATGCCGATGTGGCGGGCAAACGTCTGGACGCGCAACGGGTGGCGGCCATGTTGGATGGCGTGGACTTGGTGATCGCCCACAACGCCGCGTTCGATCGGCCTTTTTGCGAAGCGCGCTTTGCGTTGTTCCAGGACATTGCCTGGGCCTGCTCGTTTGCCGATATGGATTGGAAAGCCCAGGGCCGCAGCTCGCAAAAGCTGGAGAGTCTGGCGCTGGAGCTGGGCTTGTTTTATGACGCGCACCGCGCTGAGATGGATTGCCATGCTTTGCTGGCGGTACTCACCGCGCCATTGCCCAAAGATCCCGCGAGCCAGGCGCTGGCCACCTTAATTGCCGCATCACGCCAACCCGCCTACCGCCTCAGTGCCACCGGCGCGCCCTTCGAGAGCAAAGACCGCCTCAAAGCCCGGGGCTACCGCTGGAACGGCGAGCAACGCGTCTGGCAGATCCGCATCAGCAGCGACGCCGCTTTGGAGAACGAGCTGCAATGGTTGCGTGAGCAGGTCTACGGCGCGCGCCAAGCCAGTGTGGCGCTGGAGCAAACCGACGCGTTGGTGCGCTACTCCAGCCGCAGCGGCGATGTATCCCAACGCAGTCTGTGAGCGCGTCCATGGCATTCGAACTCGTCGGTGTCCAAGGCGCGCGGGCCCGCAAAATCCATCTGGGCGGGCGCTTGGTGGCGTCGGCCATCCACAAGACAGCACTCACGGGGCCGGCCCCCGTAGGGCCGCTGGGTCTGGTGGACGATGAACAGGCGGATTTGTCGGTGCATGGTGGCTTGGGTAAAGCCGTCTACGCTTTTCCGGCCGCGCACTACCCGTTCTGGCGCGACGCCCGGGTGCAAGCCGGTGTGGCGGGTTTGGATGACGCCCTGGCCTACGGCAGTCTGGGCGAGAACCTGACGCTGGGCGGGCTGGTGGAGGCCGATGTCTGGATTGGCGATGTCTTGCAATTCTCCAACTGCGCGCTGCGCGTGACCGACCCGCGTGAACCTTGTTCTAAATTCAACGCAGCCATGGGCTTCAGTGGCGCGTCCAAGCTGATGGCGCAGACCGGGTATTGCGGTTTTTACTTGGCGGTGGACACGCCGGGTAGTGTGCAGGTGGGGCAAAGTTTTGAGTTGCTGGCCGGACCACGCCAGATGGGCATTCCCGAGCGCTTCAAGGCGCGGATGTTCAAGCACTTGCGCTGATGTGGAGTCCGCCCGGACTAGGCGGGGCGCTCTTAGCTTTACGCGCCCACGTTGCATTCGCGGCGCAGCAGCGCAAGCGCATCGTGCAGCGCGTAATCCAGATCGCTGCGCAGCGTAGGCAGCGCGTCTTCGACAAACACGTCCCACATCGCCAGGTAATCGTCGCGGAAATCAGGCGGCGCGTGGCTGCGGATGAAGTCGGCAGCCAGCGGCGCATCCAAGCCGGTTTTGCGGATTTTGCGGACCAGCGTGGCGGCTTGTTTTTCAGTCAGCAAGGTGCTGGGTTTGCTGCCTGCGGCCAGCGTGAGAAAAACCGTCATCAGCGAGCCTTCGTCTTCATGGCCACGCGTAGCCTGGGTCCAGACGGCGCTGATGCTGCGTTCCAATTCTTCGACCTCAGCCAGCCCGTCTTCGAGCCAGAAATAGCGGCCTGTGAAGGCGGGCGTGTTCTGGAACAGTTTGCGCACCGGCACGCTGCTGTCCACGATGCGGGGCCAGTCGTTCCAGATGCTTTCGCGCTGCGCTTGCAGCGTCGCAGCCCATTCGTCCGGCGCGCCTTTGGGGGTCAGTAGCTTGGGCAAATCCTTCGGCTTAGCGCTGAATTTGGCGCGCAGCGAAGCGATCACTTTTTCAAAGGTCACCCAATCGGGCATATCCGTGCGCCGGGTCATGCCCATGAGCAGACAGGTGCGGATCACGGCCTCGGCGTCGGGGCCTTCTTCGAGCAGCGCGTCGTAGTCCATGCCGCGCTGCTCGGCCAGCCACAGCGCGGCGTCGATGGTGTGCGCCACGGTTTGGCGTTTGGCCAGCTCGGCCTGGTATTCGGGTACCAGCGTGGCGTCGGGCTTGAGCGTCCAGCGCTCCAGCACCGGAATTTGCTCGTCCTGAAAACCGCGCCCCTCGTGCATGCTGAAGTGGCTGTTTTGCGGCATGCCCAGCAGCGCCTTGAGCATGTCTGAACCCGCTTTGGAGCGCGAGAGCAGCGAATGGTCGCGCAGCAATTCGGCAGCGTGTTGCAGGTTACCGCCGCTGGCCAGTTGCAGATGCAGGC
>CANIRI010000226.1 GCA_947469815.1 Comamonadaceae bacterium
AAAGAAATCATCGGTGCTGGTGGCCATGGCGAACCCTCAGAAACTCCCAGAAATAGTATCTGGAAAGGTTGAAAACTGAGGGAAATTATACACTCGTAATTGAATAATAGTCAATTAAATCAATGGGTTAAAAATAATTCAGGAGCGACTAATTTAAAGACAAAAATACTGTGTGCTATCTTCATAATACTGCAATCTGCCTTGTCAATCGCACAAGATTCCCGCGAAAATTTAATATATGCAGGAACAGGTCCCGCGAAAACTGCAAGCGCCACGGACAACAGTTCGACTCCATTTTCATTAGGATACATTAATCTTTCAAAAGTAGATGAATTAAATTGGGGTTTTGATATAGGCGGCGAAGGTACAAAATTAGACTCAACATGGGGTCAGACTAACTCACTGAACCAGGCGCACTCGTACAACTTATTAATCGGTAAAAAAATAAGCACAAATTCTGTCTCCCGCCTAGACGCAAGCATCTTGGTAGGATTTAGAGACAGTACATCAGAATGTCCAAAGTCTTACCTCGGGTATCAGTGCTACGCAAACACAACGCCTACAAATAGTTATGCATTTAATTATGGTGCTTTACTCACCTGGACTTACAACCAGTTTCTGCTCGGCGCTAGGGCTACCGGGGAAAGTACACAGATATTAATTGGCATAAGATTTTGACAATCGATAAACGTCTAGATACCGTGCAAGGTGACCTGCATTGACAAAGTTCTAACCCAGTAGTGCGGGACGGCACTCACGGGTTGATGGCTACCGCTTCTTAGGCGGGACTTCGTAGACCCCGCCATGCAAGCTTAACGTTAGCGTCGGCCGCTATTCTTCGGCAACCTCTCCATCACCCGTGGAATCAGCGCGCTGATTTGCCGGAAAACCTCGGCGTAGAACGCGGGGGATTGGCCGAGTGCATCAAGCACTTCCTCGGCCTCGCCGGTGGCGTATTCGAAGAGCAGGAAAACTTTGGGCTTTGCCTCTGGGAAGTCGGCCAATATGCGGTCGCGGTGCGCCGGGGTCATCACCAAAATCAGATCGGAGAACTTGACCACGCTGGCGTCAAAGGGCGCTGCGCGGTGGGCGGACACATCAATACCCAGCGGGGCCAGCAGCTTCACAAAATCTTGCTCGGGCGTGACGTTGTAGGGGTTGAAGTCCAGGGCGCGGGAAATCACCTGCACGTCGGCTCCACGTTGGCTTGCCCACCACTGCGCCAGCGCAGCAGCGGTCATGCTGCGCCCGGTGTTGCCGGTGTCCACAAAGGCCACGCGAAAAGGGGTGGCGATCTGGGTCATGGCTGAAAAGACGAAAGCGTTGGCACGGTGGCGGTGGCCTCACCCATCCTCAGCGCCTGCGCCACCTCTGCCAACACATCCGACCAGTCGCCCAAGCGGCTTTGGCGGAAGATGCGCGTGGCTGGGTACCAGGGCGTGGTGTTGCCGCTGCGACCCCAGCGCCAGTCGCCGACTTTGGGCAGAAGCAACCAGACCGGCCTGCCCATGGCACCGGCCAAGTGTGCGACCGCGGTGTCAACGGTGATCACCAAATCGAGACCTTCTACCGCGCGCGCCGTGTCAGCAAAGTCGCCCAACTCTGGGGCCAGGTCGACGATGCCGGACATACCTGCAATGTCGGCCTGGCGGGCACCGACCGTGAGTGAAAACCAGTTCACCGTGTCGACGCGCAGCAGCGCGGTCAATGCCGATGCGGGCAATGAGCGGCGGTGGTCGTTGGTGTGGCGCGGCTGACCAGCCCACACCAACCCGACGCGGGGCCTGCCATTGGTGCCGGGCTGTTGCAGACCGGCCGGTGCCTCGCCCTCGGGCGGACGCAGGTAGGCGCGGGCCAAAGGCAGCGCCTGCGGGCGCAGGCCCAGGCGCAGGGGAAGGCTCATCAGGGGAACCACGTAATCGAGCCGCTCATCAAAAGACAAACGCTCCGGGCTTTCCGGGCGCGGCACTACGCGGACCCCGGGGAAACTGTGGGCCAACAAGCGAACCAGGCTGGCAGGCACCTCCAGGATGACCTCGGCACCGAGAGCGGGCAGCTGCGCCGCCAAGGGTGCGAACTGCAGCGAGTCGCCCAAACCCTGCTCGCCCCAGACGTAGATGCGTTTGCCTGCCAGGGGCTCGCCCTGCCAGACCGGCAAGCCCAGTGCCCGGTGGGCCTCTGGAAATTCGGGCCAGCGCCAGCGCCATTCGTATGCGGCCCAACCGGCCTCAAAGTCCATACGGCATAACAGTTCGGCCGCCAGATTCCAATGGCCCAGCGCGTAGCCGGGGCTCAGGGCCACCGATTGGCGGAAACAGGCCAGGGCAGCGTCGGGCATCTCCAGCTCGCCAAACACTTTGCCCAAGGTGGTCAGCAATTCCTCTATTTTCTGTATCGGTCCGTGCGGCAAGCCGGCGGGAATATCAGGTAATAGATCCGTTTTACTAGCTAAGCTATTGATTAATTGAGACAAAGCGCGTGGGAGACGCGATGCTTCCGGGAACACCCGCGACCACAGCACCACAGCGCGGCTCAGATGCTGGGCGGCTTGTGGCAACTCACCCAGCCAGGCACATGCATTTCCCAGGTTGGCATAGGCGGGGTAGCTCAGGGGGTCGCGCTCCAGCACTTTGCGGTAGACCGGCACCGCGTCGGCATGGTGCTTGTGCAACTGCAGAAAGCAACCCAGATCGATGAGCGTGGCGGTGGCTCCTGCCCGGTCGCCAATCAGGTCCTGCGCGGCATGCAGATTGGCATACACCATGGGCAGCGGTGCGATGGCCAGCGTGCGGCTGAACAAATCGGCGGCCACCCGGTGATCGCCCCGGGCGGCAGCCAGCACACCCAGCTGGTGCAGACACAGACCTGTCAGCTGGGGCTGGTCCAGCACCTGCAGGTAAGCGGCCCGCGCGGCTGCCAGGTCGCCCGCTCCATGGTGGGCCACGGCAAGCCCGAACGCAGGGAAGGCGGCCGCAGCCTGTTCAATAGGGTTCACGGTTTACCCGAAAAGGGGCGGTCTAAGGCACCGGCCCCGCAAGTGTTCAAGCGGCTGCCAGCGCCTGCGTCAGGTCGTCGCGCAGGTCGTCAATGTGTTCGATGCCCACACACAAACGCACGGTTTCTTCGCTGACACCGGAGCGGATCAGCTCCTCAGGCGAGAGCTGGCGGTGGGTGGTGGAGGCCGGGTGGGTCGCCAGTGAACGTACGTCGCCGATATTGACCAAGCGGGTGAACAGTTGCAGCGCGTCCAGGAATCGCTCGCCCGCAGCCCGCCCGCCTTGCACGCCGAAGGTCAGCAAACCGGAGGCACGCCCGCCCATGAGCGACTGCACCAGCGCGTGGTCGGGATGGTCGGGCAGGCCGGCATAGTTGACCCAGGTCACTTTGGGGTGCGCCTTCAGGAACTGCGCCACTGCCATGGTGTTCTCGCAAATGCGGTCCATGCGCAGCGGCAGGGTTTCGATGCCCTGAAGAATCAGGAAAGCATTGAAGGGCGAAATCGCCGCGCCCATGTTGCGCAGCGGCACCACGCGGGCGCGCCCGATAAAGGCGGCTGCGCCCAGCGCCTCGGTATAGACCACGCCGTGGTAGCTGACGTCGGGCTCATTGAGGCGTTTGAACTTGGCCTTGTGCTCGGCCCAGGGAAATTTGCCCGAGTCGATGATGGCCCCGCCAATGCTGTTGCCATGGCCACCCAGGTATTTGGTGAGCGACTGCACCACGATGTCGGCGCCGTGCTCAATCGGGCGGCAGAGGTAAGGGCTGGGCACGGTGTTGTCGACGATGAGCGGAATGCCGTGGCGGTGCGCGACCTTGGCCATGGCGGCAATGTCGGTGACATTGCCTTGCGGATTGCCCAGCGACTCCACATAGATCGCCTTGGTCTTGCTGTCGATCAAAGGCTCGAAGCTCTCGGGCTTACGGTAATCGGCAAAACGGGTTTCGATGCCGTACTGGGGAAAGGTGTGGGCGAACAGGTTGTAGGTTCCGCCATACAGCGCGCCGGACGAGACGATGTTGTCGCCTGCCTCGGCAATGGTCTGAATCGCGTAGGTGATAGCCGCCTGACCGGAGGCCACCGCCAGTGCCGCCAGACCGCCTTCCAGCGCGGCGACCCGCGCCTCCAAGACCGCCTGGGTGGGATTCATGATGCGGGTGTAGATGTTGCCTGCGACTTTCAGGTCAAACAAATCAGCCCCATGCTGGGCGCTGTCAAACGCATAGGCCACGGTCTGGTAAATCGGCGTGGCGACCGCTTTGGTGGTGGGGTCGGGCGACTGGCCGGCATGGACGGCTTGGGTTTCGAATTTCATGGCGTCTCCTGGTGATGGGGGCTTGTGGTGGATGGCGGGCCCCGCAGTATGGACTTGTCAGGGCTTGCTACGACTAGGTATTTGCCATAAAGCGCAACTCCCCCGCCCCATTCTCATCAAATTCCTGCTCCCAGATGCGCGCCTGCTGCCCTTGGATGTGGACGATGCTGCTGGCACGGGTGCCGTAGCCGGGCATGCGGATGAAGGCAGCC
>CANIRI010000227.1 GCA_947469815.1 Comamonadaceae bacterium
AAGCGGCGATAGAACAACGTATGCGTTCCGAGACCGGCAATGCCTACTGGTACTTGTCCCCCAAGGAATTGCAGCGCTACGAGTCACGGCATCTAGACCAACAGGCCGAAGAGGCCGCACACCGGCAACGCATTGCTGCCGAGCACGCCCAAGCGTTGCGCTACCAGCCTGTTGGTATCAGCGAGTTTGAGGTGTCTGTGGGCTGATGCGATTGTTATGCGCTACGCAGATCAGACCAAATGCAGTTCTACCCGCTTGCCCAGGGCTTGCGCGTACTTACGTAGCGTATTCAAGCTGGGAGAGTGCTTGCCCGTAGCCAGTGAACTTTCCAGTCGGGCAATGGCCGGTGCATGCGTACCCATACGCTCTGCGACATCAGCCTGAGACAGGCCTGCAGCCTTACGGGCCGCTAGTATTTGGTCAAGCAAGGCAAATTCCTCGCGGTTGAGTCGCTCGGCCTCCACTTTAACTGCTGGGTTTTGCAGCATGGTTTTGACCATCTGTTCGTGTGTCATTGGTTTTGATGTCATGGCTTGATCTCCTGCAAACGATTACGCGCTATGTTCAATTCTTTAGCTGGTGTTTTCTGTGACTTTTTCACAAAGCAGTGCAGCATCACGATGTCCCTATCAACCAAAGTGCAGAAAAATACCCTAGCGATTCCTTCCGCACCCTTGAGCCGCAACTCAAATAAACCGCCGCCAAAAGCATCGGTATGCGGCAACCCTAAATTTGGCCCGAATTCCGTCATCCTGCGGGTCAAATTGATGTAACGTGCCTGCAGTGTCACTGGCAAAGCTATGACGGTTTCCTGAACCTCCAAGCTGTAATAGCGGATGCGGTACTACATGGCAGCATAGTAACAAATATGTTATCGGTACTCGACCAAAGTCCTTCCAATGCATACACTCGCCCGCAAGGGCCCATGCGCATCGCGTTCGATTTCAGAGCCTCAGCAGGTACAGCAATTCTCAATGCCCAAGAAATCTCCAAATACCCCTCGGAAGGCCTCCGGATCCCAGGGAAAACCACGGCTGGGGACCGCCATTACCCCTTCTGCAGCGCGTGTGATAGCTGCGGCGCTGCAGCAGGGGCTGGCGCTGCATCAGGCGGGAAATTTCGATCAAGCCTGAGCCATTTATGAAGAAATCGTGCGCATCAATCCCCGTAATTTTGATGCGCTTCAGCTGCTGGCCACCATCGCCGCGCAGACTGGTGAATATGAAAAAGCGGTCGAGCTGTTCACACGGGTACTGGCCGTGCATACGAACAATGCGGGGCTCTTTAACAACCGGGGCGTCGCCCTCTTTGGGCTCAAGCGGCTGGACGAAGCGCTTGCCAGTTACGAGCGCGCGATTGCATGCAAGCCGAACAAGGTTTCGGAGACGCCATTCAGTTTTGCCGCTATACCCAATGGGCCCAAGATGCGGGGGCCCGTGTCCTGCTCGAAGTGCCGGGGGCGCTCATGGGGCTGCCCGCGCAACTGCCCGGGGTGGATCAGCTCATCGAGCGGGGAACCAGCTTGCCCAGCTTTGACTACCACTGCCCCTTGATGAGCCTGCCGCTTGCATTCGGCACCACGGTGGCAACCATTCCGTGCCCACGTGCCTATTTGCGCGCTGATGAGGCCAAGGTGCGCCATTGGCGCGACAAAATAGGCGGTGGTGGCAGACTGAAAGTGGGTGTGATCTGGAACGGCGGTTTTCGCCCCAATCAACCCGAACTATGGTCCACCAATGAACGCAGAAATATTCCGCTTGATGTTTTCGCTGGCGCTTTTCGTTCGAGCCATGCGGATTTTTTCAGCCTGCAAAAAGGTGACCCGGCGGAATCGGCGATTCGAGGCCGGGAACTGGAATACTGGCCACAGGGAAAATTTTTCAATTTTGCCGGCGAGTTGAACGACTTCTCCGATACCGCTGCACCCATTGAAAATTTGGATATCGTGGTTTCTGTCGATACTGCGACAGCGCATGTGGCGGCGGCTTTGGGCAAACCGACTTGGATATTGAATCGATTTGATAGCTGCTGGCGGTGGTTACGCGATCGCGACGACAGTCCTTGGTACCCGTCGGTCCGGCTGTATCGCCAGCAGAGCGACTGCCGCTGGGCGCCTGTTCTCCAGCAGTTAGCTGAGGATTTGTCGGTACTCAAACCCGCTGGGTAAGCTACTACTTGGATTTCGGGCGTGGTATGAAATGAGATATGAATTTAATAAAGATTTAATAAGAATAAACACAATATATAAGCCAAATAGGTCGCCAATGCCTATTATGAAAACCCCTTTGGCAAAGTTACTTTGTTCGTCGCTCCAGAAAACTAAAAGAAATACATGCTAGAGTGACAGAGGAATTAGATTTGGTAAGTAACTTTACCCTCGACTGGTACCCATGGCGATATGCACCATAATCATCAGGTCTATTTCGTATATCTAAATGAAAACTTTGTACCTCCGGTTCTTGCAGATTGCCAATGCCATTCGAAGGGAAAGTCTGCTCGCGCTTGATGAGAACTCAGTCGCACTGCTCAATGAAATTACGCTGAAGCATTATTTAGGTGCACCGATGACGGTGAGCCAAGCGATGAATCTGGCCACCATGGGCAGCCAGACAACCCTCCATAGACGACTAGATGCTTTGCGCGAGGCCGGCTACATTGACCAGGTGTTTCAGGGCCCCGACCGCCGCATCAAGTTTCTGATTCCTACCGCGCTGGCGCTGGCCTATTTTTCCAAGATGAATACCGCTTTTGCGTCGATCTGCAAGGTCAGCGAAACCTAATCCATCCGCGCATCCAAACACCACACCGCCAGTAAAGGCTGCGGCCCAGCGCGCATGGCATGTCGGATGCCGGGTGGGTTGAACAACATGCCGCCTGCGCCGGGCTCGAACCAGGGGGCGTCGCCCTGGCGGAAGTGGCCGGGTGAGAGCAGCAAATAACACTCTTGCGGCGGATGCTTGTGGTCCGGGTAACGCACCATCGGTGCCAACAGGCTGATGCCTATCCACACGTCGCCCCGCTGCTCCAGCCCGCTGGGGCCGACCAGCATGGCGTTGGCATGGCCCTGGGCAAAGTTCGCACTGGCGCTGCTGCCGCCCGGCCGGGTGTACCAGCGTAGGGCGGGCTCCAGCGCCTGCAAGGCATCGGCCAGCGGGGCCAGGCCGCAGGGCGCGGCTCGCGCATGGTCCAGCGCCTCATTCCAATAACGGCAAGGGGCCAGCCTGTGTCCCGGCGCATCGTCACGCGGGGCGGCTTGCGCCAGGGCCTGGAAGACGCCCGCGCTGCATGCCTCAATAGCCGGGCCGGGTGCGCGCGCAGAAATCGCTTGGCGCAGCGCATCCAGACAGCGCTGCAGCGAAGGCAATCGCCCGTGCGCCGTGTTGTCGAAGTTCACAGTTCCCGCGCCAGCCGTAAACCGTCCAGCACCGCCGCGTGGGTGTTGCGCGCCGAGACCGCATCACCCACGCGAAACAACTGGAAGCGCCCCTGCGGGTTGTGGCGCACGGTCTGCGGTTGCATGGCGGTGAGCGCCGCGTAGTCGGTTTCACCCAGGTTGCTGGAATGGGGCTTGAGCGCGAAGTACAGGTCTTCCAGCGGCAGGGTTCCGTGGTTGACGATGACCTGGTCCACCAGCCGCTCTTTGTGCACGCCGCCGTAGTCGCTGCCCACAATGGCCTTCAGACCTGCGCCCGCGCGTTCCACCGATAGCAGCCGGAAGGTCACGGTGAAGGTCACGTCCAGCTTTTGCAGGCTGCGCATATAGGGCACCAAATTCATGGCCATCACCTCGGGCGCAAAGCTGCGGTCCGGCGTCATGATCTCCAGCGCCGCACCGCTGTTCGCAATGATTTCCGCCGCTTGCAGCGCGGCGTGGTCGCCCGCGTCGTCAAACAGCAGCACGTTTTTTCCGGGTTTGACATCGCCGCCCAATATGTCCCAGGTGGATGCCACCAATTCGTTGCCGGTTTGCAGCACCTCGGTATGCGGCAGCCCGCCGGTGGCGATGATGACCACGTCGGGGTTCTCGGCCATCACCGTAGCCTCGTCGGCCAGCGTGTTGAAGCGGAATGTCACGCCACGTTCTTCGCAGCGCGCCATGCGCCAGTCGATGATGCCCATCATCTCGCGTCGGCGCGGGCTCACTGCCGTCAGCCGGATTTGCCCGCCGGGTTTGGGTGCCGCTTCCAGCACCGTCACCGCATGGCCGCGCTCCGCGCTGACGCGCGCTGCTTCCAAGCCTGCCGGGCCAGCACCGACGATCAGCACTTTGCGCTTGGCAGGCGCAGGCGCAATCGCGTGGGGCAGGGTGAGTTCGCGTCCCGTGGACGGGTTGTGGATGCAATAGGCCTCGCCACCGGCATAGATGCGGTCCAGGCAGAAATTGCCGCCCACGCAGGGGCGTATGGTGTCTTCGCGGCCTTCCAGAATTTTGCGCATGATGTGCGGGTCGGCCATGTGGGCGCGGGTCATGCCCACCATGTCGAGCTT
>CANIRI010000228.1 GCA_947469815.1 Comamonadaceae bacterium
CGAGAAGAGGGTTTGATTTGGTTCATTAAGGGTACTCCAGAAAAATGACTATCCCAAACGGGTGAGGAAGTGTCCAACATCTCCGCCGAATATCTATTAGGGTTACTACCAAGTCCGGGTTTGAAAAAAATTGCAGACGTGCTGCACAAAATTAAATTTTTGCGGGCTCGTGTAAAGTTCCCGTTGCGATGAACTAGAGTTTGAGCGACTGCTTCGCGACGGCCAGGCGGACACTGCCCACGCCGGTTCCCTGCGCTTGTAGATGCGCCAGCAGCGCGGGAAGAAGCTGGCGAATTTTGCTGGCTGCCGCATTGTTGTTCACAATAAGGCACCACACTTTCGTGTGTTCGACAACGCCAGCTTGGCTTGGTGGATTCAGCTCAATAGGCCCGGCCTTGAGAGACGGATGCAGCGATTCGGGTAGATATTGCAGCGCCAGCGCCAAGTTGCGCGAGGATTCAGCGCTCAGCTTGCGCAAGTGCGCCAGCATGGGCTCCTGTAGGCTGGCTTCCTGTAGTGAAAAAGACATTGGCAGCTGCCTCGTTGCGGGCGCCCATATGACAAGGGGGAAATATGGAAGTGATTATCACGGACTCCAGACTGACCAGAAGCATTGCGATCCGCATGACCGGATGGCAACTGACCGGCGCGCTGTGTGGCGTGTTGTTGGTGCTGCTGATGGTCACAGCGGGCCTTTACCACCTCATTTTTGTGAAAGCCGTGCGCGAGGATTGGCCGGTTTTCGGCTCGGTGGTGCGCTTTGTTGCCAAAGACCAAATTGAACAGCGGGACCGCTTCACCCGGGAAAACATCGATGTGCTGGCGAAGAAGCTGGGGGAAATGCAGGCCAAGATGACGCAGATCGAGTCCCTGGGCGAGCGCCTCTCGGGTTTGGCTGGCGTCGACCCGGCGCTGCTGCGCAGCAAACCAGGGCGCGGCGGGGCGCTGATCGGCGCGCGGGCTATGACGGTGGCGGATTTGCAGGCCATGATGGACGACCTGGACCGTGACGCGGTAGAGCGCGCTGATGTCTTGACCCTGATGGAAACCCGTTTGTTCGACCAAAAAATGAAAAAGATGATGCTGCCGACGCAAGCTCCGGTTGAGAGTGGTGCGGTTGGCTCGGGCTTTGGATGGCGAATCGATCCGTTTACGGGCACCAATGCCATGCACGAAGGGCTGGACTTTCCGGCGGCACCCGGTACGCCTATTTATGCCGCTGCGGGCGGTGTCGTTGTGGTCCAGCAAGTCCACCCCCAGTTCGGGAATATGGTGGAAATCGAACACGGTAATGATGTGCTTACCCGCTACGGCCATGCATCCCGGGCTTTTGTTAAATCCGGGGATGTGGTGAAGCGCGGGCAGAAAATCGCCGAAATCGGCACCACCGGCCGGTCTACGGGGCCGCACCTGCACTTTGAGGTGCTGGTCCGAGGTGTCGCGCAGGATCCGCAGAAGTTCCTTCAATTGGGTCTCAACACCCAAGCGGCATCGCAAGCAGGCGCGATGCCCGCCCCCAGCCGCCGAGCCCACTGAAACCCGCCCTGACGCCCTAGTTCGGGCACAGCAGCCCACGGTCTGTACCCGCATAAAATGCACGGTTTACGCAAGCATGCGGCAAGTCGCCAACAAATGGGTTGGACCTTGTAATTGTCGGAATCCCATGGACTTCAATTTCCTCACCAAAATTTTCGGCAGCCGTAACGACCGCCTCCTTAAGCAGTACCGCAGCACCGTCGCCCGCATCAACGCCATGGAGTCGGCCCTGGAGGCGCTCTCGGACGAGGCGCTGAAGGCCAAGACAGAAGCGTTCAAACAACGGTTCGCCGACGGGCAAAGCCTCGATGATTTGTTGCCAGAAGCCTTTGCGGTGGTGCGTGAAGGCTCCAAGCGGGTCATGAAAATGCGCCACTTCGATGTGCAACTCGTGGGTGGCATCGCTTTGCACCAGGGCAAGATTGCCGAGATGCGCACCGGCGAGGGCAAAACCCTGACCGCGACGCTGGCGGTTTACCTCAATGCCCTATCTGGGCGCGGTGTGCATGTGGTAACCGTCAACGACTATCTCGCGGCCCGTGACGCGCAGTGGATGGGGCGCCTCTACAACTTTTTGGGGCTGAGCGTTGGTATCAACTACCCCGGCGTGCCGCGCGAGGAAAAGCAAGCGGCCTACAACGCCGACATCACCTACGGCACCAATAACGAATACGGTTTTGACTACCTGCGCGACAACATGGTCTACGAGGCGACAGACCGGGTGCAGCGCGCGCTGAACTACGCGATCGTGGACGAAGTGGACTCGATTTTGATCGACGAAGCGCGCACGCCCTTGATCATCAGCGGGCAAGCGGAAGACCATACCAATATGTATGTGGCTATCAATACCGTGGTGCCGCAACTGGAGCGACAGGAGGGTGAGGAAGACCCGCGCACCGGCGAGGGTGTCACCAAGCCGGGCGATTTCACGGTGGACGAAAAGGGGCACCAGGTGTTCCTGACCGAGCGCGGGCATGAAAGCGCCGAACGCATTTTGGGTGCTATGGGACTGATACCCGAAGGGGCTTCGCTGTATGACCCCGCCAACATCACCCTGATGCACCACCTGACCGCAGCTCTGCGTGCGCACCACATCTACCACCGCGACCAGCATTACGTGGCGCAAGCAGGTGAAATCATCATCGTCGACGAGTTCACCGGGCGCCTGATGACCGGGCGGCGCTGGAGCGATGGATTGCACCAGGCTGTGGAAGCCAAAGAGGGCGTCGAGATCCAGGCTGAAAACCAGACCATGGCGTCCATCACCTTTCAGAACTATTTCCGCCTGTACGCCAATCTGGCCGGCATGACCGGCACCGCCGATACCGAGGCGTATGAGTTCCAGGAGATTTATGGACTGGAGACGGTGGTGATTCCGCCCAACCGGCCCAGCACCCGCAGCGACCAGCTGGACCGGGTCTACAAAACCACCAAAGAGAAATACCAGGCGGCGATAGCCGACATCCGCGAGTGCCATGAGCGCGGCCAGCCGGTGCTGGTCGGCACCACGTCCATCGAAAACTCGGAAATCATTGCCCAGTTGCTGGAGCAGGAAAAACTGCCGCACCAGGTGCTCAACGCCAAGCAGCATGCGCGCGAGGCCGACATCATTGCGCAGGCGGGCAGTCGCGGGGTGATCACCATTGCCACCAACATGGCCGGTCGCGGAACCGACATCGTGCTGGGCGGCAATATTGAAAAATCGCTCGAGGCGATCGAGACCGACGCCGCGCTGGATGAGGCCGGCAAGGCCGAGCGCGTTCAGACCTTGCGCGGCCAATGGAAGATCGACCACGAGGCCGTCAAAGCCTTGGGCGGTTTACGCATCATTGCCACCGAGCGCCACGAGTCGCGCCGCATCGACAACCAGCTGCGCGGGCGCTCCGGCCGCCAGGGTGACCCCGGGTCTTCACGCTTTTATCTGAGTCTGGACGACGCGCTGATGCGCATCTTCGCGGGCGAGCGCGTCAAATCCATCATGGATCGCCTGAACATGCCCGAGGGTGAGGCCATTGAAGCCGGCATGGTCACGCGCAGCATCGAGAGCGCCCAACGCAAGGTGGAGGCACGCAATTTCGATATGCGCAAGCAGCTGCTGGAGTACGACGACGTCTCCAACGACCAGCGCAAAGTGATTTACGAGCAGCGCAACGCGATTCTGGATGCCGACGATCTGAGTGCCGAGGTGGCGTCCTTGCGTGAAGGCGCGATCACCGATCTCGTGCGCCAATACGTGCCGCACGAGTCGGTGGAAGAGCAGTGGGACTTGCCAGGGCTGCAGCGTGCGTTGCAGGCCGACTGGCAGATCAGTCTCGATTTGGTGGGTGCGGTGTCCGAGTCGCAGTCCATGACCGACGAGGACATCTTGAAAAACGTGTTGGAAGTCGCGGAGACCCTGTTCGCTGGCAAAGTGGAGCAAATTGGCGCCGAGAACTTCACCCGCTTTGAGCGCATGGTGTTGCTGCAAACCATTGATACGCATTGGCGCGACCACCTCAGCGCCTTGGATTACCTGCGCCAGGGCATCCATTTGCGCGGCTACGCCCAGAAGCAGCCCAAGCAGGAGTACAAGCGCGAGGCTTTTGAGCTGTTCGGGCAGATGTTGGACTCGGTCAAAAATGCGGTCACCAGCACGCTGATGACGGTGCGTATCCAGACCCGCGAGGAGCTCGATGCCGCCGCCCAGCAGTTGGAGGCCAAAGCCGAAAACATCTCCAACATCACCTACACCGCGCCAACGGAAAGCGGTGAGCCGGAAGTCGTCACCCAAGAGACCCCCCCGTTTGCGCTGGCGGGCAGCGCCGGGGCACTGAATTTTGCCGGGGTGGGGCGCAACGAAGCCTGCCCCTGCGGCAGTGGCAAGAAATACAAGCACTGCCACGGCAAACTCTCCTGAAACCCTTTTTCCTCTCCGTTTATGCCCGTTCATTTGCA
>CANIRI010000229.1 GCA_947469815.1 Comamonadaceae bacterium
GATCCCCAAAAATGGGGCGCCCTACATCAAAAATTGGGCACTTTGATAGAAAGTTGGACTGCAGTTGCTGGGGGTCAAAAACCGCAGATTCCCGCGATGATGGCGCAATTAGCCAACCTGATCACCTTGGCGTCCCAGGTGGCACCCGTATCCGGCGAATTGCTCCAGGATCTGATGGACTACCTCCACACCCTGACCCAGACCGGCTATTTACCCACCGGCACCTTGACGATGGAAGTTGCCATTGCCTTGCTGACAGTGGAAGCTGCCTGTGAAGATCCCTATGCCGCTGGCGATCAGCTTGAACAACGCTGCCAACAGCTGACCGCCCGCTTGCGCCAAGCGCGCCAACACGGGCAGCTCGAAGCCCTTGACGATTGGATGCTGAAGGTCTTCCGCCATGGTGCCAGGCAGCGTTCGATAAGCAGTCTGGTGAGCGAACTGGGCAAGGTACTGCAAGCGGTTGAAAACTGCTTGGAGCGGTATTTCTCGGATGCGGGTGACGCGCGCTCCCTGACCCTGGCATTAGAAAATCTGGCGCAGGCCGATGGCATATTCGCGATGCTGGGCTTGGAGCAGGCCCATCTAGCGACCCAGGATCTGCGCGGGCAAATTGCCAGCGCAGGCCAACAAACTACCCCATCGGGCCACACCCCGCTCGCAACCCAGACACTCTGGGCCGCGAATCTGGGGGCCTTGGGGGTTTTGACCGATGCGCTGGTATTCCAACCCGCTCTAGCTAAAGAGCTTTTTTACTTTGATGCCGCAGCCGGGCAGCTCCTATCGGGCGTCTTGCCGATACGGCCCCCGCCCGAACCCGCTTCACGCGCCGCAGAGCCCATCAAAGTGCCGCATACGGTGGGCACAGTCCCAGAGGTTGTTGTGGCTGAAGATACGGACGCCGAAATCATGGCGATCTTTTTTGGCGAGATGCGTCAAATTCTGGCGCAAACAGAGCAGACGATCGCGCAGGCGGTAGACCGCCCCTATGCCGACGCACAAACCGAGGGCATACGAATCGTGCGCCGGGCATTCCACACCCTGAAGGGGGGTGCCCGCATGGTCGGCTTGGATGAACTCGGCGAAGCGGCATGGGCTTTCGAGCAACTGTGCAATGCATCTATTGCACAAGAACGTGATCTTCGCCACCATGTGCTGCCACTGTCGCACCAGGCCCTGCTGTGTTTCCGCGAATGGATAGAGGCTATCGAACAAGGCCAACCCGTCACCTGGCTTGCAGGCCAATTCCGCGACAGCGCGGACGCACTGCGACTGCAGGGCATCATGCAGTCGCTCCGCAACGACCTGCGCCACAACGACCCGATGGCAAAACCCGCCGTGAGGACTTACAGGGAAATCGGTACCTTGCGGCTCAATGAAAAACTCTTCCAGGTTTTTACGGCCGAAGCCACAGACCGGATCGCGCTGCTGGGACAACTGGCGCAGCAGGTGACGGCACTTGCGCAGCCCGATCCAGAACAGGTGCAATCCATCCAAAACCTGCTCCATGCCCTCCATGGAAGCGCAGCGACGGTCGGGTTTTCAGGACTGGCCGCCTTAGCCCACGCGGCGGAGCAAGCCCTGCAGCGCGCAGTGCCAGGCAGCAGCGTCCAACTACTGCTCGCGCTGCAGCCCTGCGTGGCCGACATGGAACGGCTTATGCAACGGTTTGCCGACGGCTATTTAGACGAGGCGCCGCCCGAGGTGCTCAACGCATTGCAACTGCTCGAGCCCGGCGTAGCGCCACCGCCGCCCGCGTCGGAGGCGCAGGCGCAGGCGGATGCACTCGATACAGACCTTTGGCCGACCTTCCGCGAAGAAGGCGGTGAGCTGCTGCCCGCGCTAGACCAGGCTATGCGCCTGTGGGTAGCCCAACCCGAAAGCACCACCCACGCCGACCCGGTGCGCAGACTTTTGCACACCCTCAAAGGCAGCGCTCGGTCGGCAGGCGCAGCACAGCTGGGAGAAATGGCCCACGGCCTGGAAACCTATCTATCGACCAAGCCCGATACGCTGACTACCCATGCGTGGATTTCCACGGCACTGGAATATCTGGACACCATGCGAGCGCATTTCGATGGACTGCAGCCCGCAGGCTCGGCTGCATCCACACCACCACACCTGAGGCAATTACAGACCCCATCCAACGATGCGTCCTTGCAGCATGCACGCCCTACTGTTCGCGTGGGTGCCGAACACCTGGACCGGGTTTTAAGCCAATGCAGCGAATTATTGGTGGTGCGTTCACGCATGCAATCGCGCGCTGGCGAGATGCTCGCCACACTGGACCAGTTGGCCGGGAATGCATCCCGTCTGCGCGAACAATTGCGTGCCCTGGAGATGCAAACTGAGCTCCAAATGCAGTCCCGCCCCACCACAGCGGACGCGGATACAGCCAGGCTCGATCCACTCGAACTCGACCGCTTCACGCGCCTGCAGGAAATAAGCCGGATGATGGCCGAGTCCAGCGAAGACCTGGGGGCCTTGAACAAAATCCTGCGCGATGGAATGAGCGATTTAGACCGCGATCTCGTCCTGCAAAAACGCCAGGGTCACGCGCTGCAGCAGGAGATTCTGGATATGCGTTTAGTCGCTTTCGACAGGGTATCGGATCGCCTGTACGTCGCCGTGCGGCAAGCTGCCAAACACGCGGGGCGCAGCGTGCGCCTGGACATCGCGGGCAGCGGAACCTCAGTGGACCGCAGCATGCTGGAACGCTTGGCCCCCTGCCTGGAACATCTCGTGCGCAATGCGGTTGTGCACGGCATCGAGACCGCGCCTGAGCGCCTGGCCGCAGGCAAATCGCCAACAGGGGAAATCCGCATAAACGTCAACCAAGTAGGCCAGCAAATCCATATCCAAGTGCGCGACGACGGTGCGGGACTGCGCAAAGACCGAATCCGCTCCAAGGCCATCGGGGCAGGTCTTGTGGCCCAGGATGCAGCCCTGAGCGACGACGACGCCATCGCCCTCTTACTGCGGTCGGGATTTTCAACATCGGAAGACCTGGACATGTTCTCCGGCCGGGGCGTTGGCATGGACGTGGTGCAGTCGGAAGTCCGTGGCATGGGTGGTCACCTGACGATCGAATCCCAAGTCGGTCATGGCCTGTGCTTTGCCATGGTTTTTCCTATCAGCACCGGGCTCACCCAGGTCGTTTTGTTCCGTGTGGGCGACATGACCTTTGGCGTCCCGCGCAGCATGCTTCTGGAAGTTTTGGAGCGGCCCGCGCTGCCAGCCCTTCAGGCAGCCACCACGCTGCAACGCGCTGGGCACGGAGAAGTCGACTTGTTTTGGGCCGGAGATCTGATAGAGGGACCCGACCCGGACATCTCGGTGGCAAGGGAGCGGGACACCATCGCGGTCTTTGGCAACCCCGGGGCGATCGTGGCCCTGCAGGTCACACAGACCTTGGGCGAGCGGGAAATGGCGGTGAAGGACCTGGCACGTCCATTCTCCACGCTGCCCGCGCTGGTCAGCGCCTCTGCGCTTCCCACGGGGGATCTGGTCTTGATTTACAACCCCCTGGAGCTGGCGCGGGCCTACGGCAAGCCAGCGCGCCGCCGCCAATTGGCCAGAGTGGGCCGGATAACCCAGCCATCCGACAACGCAGCGCAGAATCCCACCGAAAACCCGCTTGAATCCACCATTTTGGTAGTGGATGACTCCATCACCGTGCGCCGGGTTACGCAGCGACTGCTGACGCGCGAAGGCATGCGGGTTATTCTGGCGAACCACGGACTGGACGCCTTGGAGAAACTGAGCACCATCCGGCCCGACCTGATCCTCAGCGACATCGAAATGCCGCACATGGATGGCTTCGATTTGGCCCGCGCGGTGCGCGCCGACCCCCAAAACGCCGACATCCCCTTCATCATCATCAGCTCCCGCGTGGGGGACAAACACCGCGACATCGCGCAGTCGCTCGGCGTCAACCACTACCTCGGCAAACCCTATTCCGAGCCGGCGCTACTGGCTTTGGTACGAAGGTATTGCCCCGAAAAAACAGTGGTCTGAGGTAGTCGCACCGGCCGCATCACCACGAGGCCAAAACCGCCTGCACATCAGAAGCTGTCAACACTTCCGACAAAACCACAGGCGCCTGGTCCTTGCGGTACAGCACGTAGACCGGCACACCGCTGCGCCCGAGTTCGCCGAGCGCCACGCTGATCGCCGGATCGCGCAGCGTCCAATCGGCCCGCATCAGCCTCACATTTTTAGCCGCGAATGCGCTGAGCACCTGCGGGTCGGACAGCACAGTTTGTTTGTTGTACTGGCAGGTAATGCACCAGGCGGCGGTGAAGTCCACAAACACAGGGCGTCCCGCCTGCACCTCCGCCGCAACCGCCTGGGCACTCCATGTGCCCCACTGCCCATAAGCGCTGCTGGATTGGGCCTGTGCGGGCGCACTGGGCGGCGCCTTGGCCGCGTCGACACCCGCCATATGCCACAAAACCCACAGCAACCA
>CANIRI010000230.1 GCA_947469815.1 Comamonadaceae bacterium
CAAGACAATGGAGGCGCTGGCGGACTTCTCCAAATACGGGACTGCTGCCGCAACCGCGTTGACGCTGTGCATCATGTCGACCCGGAATGACTTGTCCCAGGTCTCCTCTGAGTCGCCAACAGCCAGGGCGCTCACATTGCACACCAAGGCATCGACGCCACCCAATGCGGCGGCGCTGTCGTTCACCCATTGGGCGAGCGCCTTGCTATCGGCCACATCCAAGGCGCGGCCGAATGCATTCACGCCCATGCCTTTGAGCGCCGCCACCGTGGCCGCAACTTCGTCGGCATTGCGCGCACATATCGCTACGTGCGCGCCTTCGGCGGCAAAGCCCTCGGCGGCGGCGCGCCCGATTCCTTTGCTACCGCCGGTGATAAGAACACGTTTTCCCTTGAGTCCGAGGTCCATTGCATTTCTCCCAATTCATTCGCGGTGGATGGCGGGCGCAAGCCCTGATCAGGGCACCAAGTATTTCTTCTCGACCCCTGCGGCCACACTGTACTTGGGATCGACAAAATTACCCAAGCGCACTTTGCCGACCTGGCTGAGCATCATGTAAGCGTCCCACTTGTCGTAGCCGTATTCCTTGGCCATCCACAGGACGAGTTCGCGGTAGGCGATGCGGGTGGCATCCTCAAGCGGTCTGGCGCTTCCGATGACCATGATTTTGTCTTCGGTCTCCAGCCGTGGCCAGTCGATTTGCCAGGCCTTGATCAAATCCACATGGATGGTCGTGCGGCTGGCGTATTCCACGGCCGTGCCGCACACCTCACCATCGCCTTGACAAGCGTGGGCGTCGCCAATGAACAGCCGCGCGCCCGGTGAACGCACTGGCAGATAGGTGATGCTGCCCGGCCCCATATCCGGCACGTCCATATTGCCGCCATGGTTGTCCGGTGTGAGGGAGTTGATGGAATCAATCTCCGGCGAAAGGCTGAGGGTGCCGATGTGGGGTTTGTAGGGTAAGGTCACGCGCTTGCTCCAATACACCCCGTTCTCATCGATATCGATTTTGCGGGTGATCTCCGGCAGGGAGTCGTTCAATAAGGCCGTGAAATCGGTACCCGTCAAAGCGCCAAACTGGGGGATCAAACAGCAGGTTCCACGGGGATTGGCACCCCGCGGCAGCATGGACTCGATGTGCACGGCAACCACATCGCCTTTTTCCGCACCCTCAATCATGATCGGGCCATTTTGCGGATTGAGAAACGGTACACGCAGTTTGGCGCTGGGCAAATCCTGCTCGGTCACAATTTTTCCCTCAAAGGCGTCCCGGGTATCGACAACCACCCGATCGCCTGGCTTGATCACCATCACCGGCTCGGAGTACGGGCCGATGGTGTAGTGGAATATTCCCTGGCGCTCTTCGCCTAGCTCATGTGTCACACCGACTTGGCCTTTTGCGACGCCACGGGTGTGCATGATGGATTGTTCGAGCCATTTCATATGCTTCTCCTATAAAAATAAATCAGATGGTGTTTTTGGGGGCGGCGTTGATGATCTTGGACATGATTTTTTCCGACTGAATGATGTCCCGCGCAATGTCTTCAATCGGCATGCGCTGCGACATGGCCTGCGAACGGATCAGCTCGTAAGCCTCATTTTCAGAAATCCGTTGCTTGGCAATCAAAATCCGCTTGGCTTCTTCCAGCACCTTGAGATTGATGATTTTTTTCTCGAGCTGCGAAATCCGGTGGGAATTGCGGGAATTTTTCGCGTGCTGGTGCAGGGTGGTGATGATGGTGGAGAGCAAGCCCGAAGCCTTAATCGGGGCCATCAGAATCGCCATCACACCGATGCGCAAGGCCTCGTCGATCAGGGTCGGGTTCTCGAAATTGGCCACCGAAATAATCGGCGGCCCGCTTTCATGTAACCAGCCGTAATCCATTTGCTCGACTTCGGGCGGGATATACAGAAATATCAAATCAATGTGGGAATCAATAAACGGCGGGTGGGGCCAGCAAATCTCAACGCTGCAACCGATGCGCTTCAATTGGGTTAGCAAGGAAACCCCATCGGCCTCCGGCGGAAACAAGACCAACACACTGGGCTTCCTGGCCAAAATGGCCCGTGAAATACCGACGTGTTTATGTTGGTCAAAGCTGGTCACAATAAGCCTAGGTCAGGGAAAAATTGCGCGCAATCGCGGGGTGGCTGCTCACCATATAGGGGTCCGGATTCACCCTGAGCCCCTGGTCTTCAATGATCGTGAACTGGCCTTGCGCATTCGCTATTCCAATCCGGGGATACAAACGTGCGTGGTGGGTCAGGTGGTCGATTTGGACGCGGCCTTGGGGCGCCTCAATTTCCGCGCCCAGAATATTGGGCAAGATATCTTCGATGCGGTCGGTGTCCGAATTGCGGAAGGCCTTGGCCAGCAGGTGCATAGCAAAGTAAGACGCTTCCCAGTTCATATTGGGAATCGCCCGCTCCGCATAACGGCTGGCGAAAAAGCGGTCCACGGTGCTGCGATTCAAAGGCGAATCGATGCTCTGGAAATACGGCGAAGAGGTGTAATGCCCCAAAGCAGCCTCAGCACCCATCATATTGATCTCGACCTCTGAGGTGTTCAAACTGGCAATGGGCATTTTTGCCGGATCCAGGCCCGCACTCAAATACGCTTGGTAGAGATACGGTACGGTTCTGCCGATCAGCGTGCAAAAAATAAAGTCCGGCTGCTTGGCCTTGATGTCCTCCACAATGTCGTTGATGGCATTGCGGTTCGCGTACAAACTGACGTAGCGCTCGGCAACAATGGAATGGGACGGATGCGCCGCAATCAGCGAATGCATGTTCCGGTTGGTTTCGTAGGGGTAGATGTAGTTGGAACCAATCATGTAGACACGCGCACCGAAATTCGCGGTCATGAATTTCTCGAGTTGCACCAGATTCTGATTCGGCGCCGCACCGGTATAAATGATGTTTTCCGAAAA
Organism: Comamonadaceae bacterium; assembly: GCA_947469815.1. Taxonomy (GTDB): domain Bacteria; phylum Pseudomonadota; class Gammaproteobacteria; order Burkholderiales; family Burkholderiaceae_C; genus Allorhodoferax. The sequence goes on from CANIRI010000230.1 coordinate 2,934, forward strand.
CTCGAAGCCTTCATATTGCTGCGGATAGAAAAGCAGTTTGTTGTGCTTTTCAATAATCGGCAACATGGCTTTGCGGCTGCTGGATGTATACCCCCCGAATACCAGGTTGATCTGGTCTTCGATGATCAAGCGCTCCAGCGTCACCTTGTAGCGCGCATTGTCCGATTGGGGGTCATAGTGGGTCGGGATAATTTCCCGGCCTGCAACACCCCCCAGCCCGTTTATCTCGTCAATGGCGAACAAGGCTCCATAAAGCTGCGACGATTCCAACTGCGATGTCACGCCTTGCTTCGAGAAAAGCAGGCCGATTTTTATGGGATCACTGGCTTTCATTTTTAACCATTTAGTCCAACAAGTTTCGGAGCGTCCATCTTATCCACGGAACTCCGTGAGTTGCAAGCGGCGGGCGGCGAATGGGCATGGTAGATTTTCTTTTGGCAAAAAGTACGGTGCTTCGCGGATCTCAAATCGCAAGATGGCGACGCAGCAAGCCGTCGTCTTTCAGTTGCTGAGGCGTGAGCGTCTCGACAATGCGGCCCTTTTCCATGACGCAACAGCGGCTGGCGGTCTGCTCCACCATGTACATGTTTTGCTCCACCAGCAAGATGCCGATGTTCAGCGTGCGGGCAATCTCCAAAAGCTTCTCGGCGATGGTTTGCACGATCGATGGCTGCACACCCTCTGAGGGCTCATCCAAGAGCAAGACCCGCGGATTGCCAACCAGCGCCCGGGCAATCGCCAGTTGCTGCTGTTCGCCGCCGCTCATGGTTCCGGCTTTTTGCTTGAGCTTGTTCACCAGCATGGGGAAGAACTTCAGCGCCATCTCCATTTCCGCCGTTCCGGCGCGCCCCAACTTTTGCATACCGACCTGCAAATTCTCTTGCACCGTCAAGCCGGGGAACACATCCCTGCCCTGTGGCACATAGCCCAGTCCCTCCCGTGCCCTGGCGTCGGCAGACAGCCGCGCGATGCTCAGTTGGTTGAGAAAAATATCGCCACCATCGGTGGGCAAAACACCCATCAAGGTGCGCATCAGCGTGGTCTTGCCCACCCCGTTGCGTCCGATCACGGCCAGAATTTCGCCGGCATCCAGGGTGAGCGACAGCTCGTTCAGAACCCTGCTTCCGACATAGCCGGAGCGGACATTTTCAACGCGCAGAAGATGGCCTGACATCACCGTTTCCCCAAATAAATTTCTGCCACGTCTTCGCGCTCAAGCACCTCTTTGAGCGGACCTTCGGCGAATACCCGTCCACCATGCAGCACCGTCACCTGCGTGGCAACCTGCCGCACAAAATCCATATCGTGTTCGACCACCATCATGGTGATCCCTTGGGTTTTGAGCTTGTTGATCAGGTCCCCGGTCTCCCGGGTTTCGTCATCGGACAAGCCGGCCACCGGCTCATCGAGCAAGAGGACATCCGGCCGCAAAGCCAGCGCCATCGCAATCTCCAGCCACTGTTTTTTGCCGTGCGACAAGTTGCCGGCCTTGACCTTGCGCTCGTCGCGCAGGTGAAAGTTATCCAGGATGCC
>CANIRI010000231.1 GCA_947469815.1 Comamonadaceae bacterium
AAGGTAATCAACTTGGCATCGCGGAGGGTCCATGACGCGTCGGCATTCGCGCTGGCCAACCGGCCGGTCATTAGAGAAACGAAATGGCTTTCTTCGTCGAACTCAAAGATGCGCACATTTTGCATGGTCATGTCTGACGCGATCGAGCCTACGTTCACGGCAAAGTGGTGCGATCCCTGCTTTTCTTTCAGCCAGGCGCCGGTCTTTCCTTGGGTGAGATTGCCTTTGAATTGCGACTTGAGAAATTGGGCGGATCGATCTGCCAGCGGCGAGACGTAGTCACCTATAACAAAGGTGAAAACCGCAAATCCCAGGCCCAGAATCAGCAGGGTTTTCAAGGCCAGGCCAGGCCCCAAGCCGCTGGTGCGCAAAATAGTGAATTCTGAACTTTTGGCAAAGCGCGCCATTACGAAGACAGTGCCAATCAGCACCGTGATGGGCAGCAATTCATACAGGTGCGCGGGTATCAGCAAGGCCACAAAAACCAGCGCTTGCGGCAGCCGGTAGCCCAGCGCCCGGATCTGGTCCACCGCCTTGAGCTCTTCCACAAAATCAAAGAAAAAAAACAGTGCGATGAAGCCGATGCTGACAAAGGCAATGGCCCGCACAGTCTCCAGGTAAATCAAGCGCCGAACGGTATTCATCGCGCGCTGCTCCAAAGCGGGCGCCGCCAGGTGCCCGAGCGCAGCAGCAGCCACGCCATGCAAGCGACAAAAACGGTTCCGTGTAGCCCGGCCGCAACCTCCAGCACCGTGTACTGTCCGGTTTCGACCCCATTTTTCGCCAGGATCAAGCAGTTGAAATACACCACGAATGCCAGCAGCGCGAAGCCAAAGTTGGTGCTGCTTCCCACCCGGGGATTGGCGCCGGCTGCGGCCAGCGCCAGCAGCAGCAGGTTGATCGCCGCAACCACCATACCGCCCCGCCAGACCAACTCACCCTGGTTGCGCGGGGTCGGGTCGGCCAGCAGATGCAGGGTCGTCAGTGAGTTGGTTGGCGCGTAGTTGCGCACGGAGGTATCTCCGCCATTCAGGCGGATGCCCATCTTCTCGAAGGTTGCCAGCGACACTGCGTTGTTGGAGTTGGAATGTTGCAGCCGCTGTCCATGGTCCAGCACCATGTATTTGGTGCCATCGACTTCCTCTAGGTGCCCCGATTTGGCAGCTGCCACCATTTCGGAGTCGCCGCTGCGGCTCAGCAGAAAAACATTTCGCCCCGAAGCCTCCTTGCGGCCATCGGTTTCAATGAAAAATACCTGATCCCCATTGGGCGATTCCTGGAATTTTCCCGGTTCGAAGCGGGCGATTTCACCCCGCTTTTCGAATTTGTCGCGCAAGTCCTCGATCCTTCCGTACGACCACGGTAAAACCAAGGTGGCCAATACCAGTATGGTGACTAAAACCGGCCAGGCAAACAAAAGTACCGGCTTGACCAGCCCGACCGGGTTCTTGCCGGTGCCCAGCCAAATCACCATCTCGCTGTCCCGGTACATCCGGGTGATGACCGCCGTGACGGCAATGAACATGCTGAGCGACAAAATGGTGGGCGCGTCCGACAGGACCGTGAAAGCCATGATGACCAGCACATCTGCCGGGCTGAAGATACTGCGTGAGGCATCGCCAACCACCCGTATCAGGGTAATCGTCACCACGATGGTGACCAAGGCGACCAGCGTCGCGCTGAAGCTCCCTGCGAGTTCGCGGCGTAGAGAGGAATCGAATAACATCTCCTGAATATAAGGGCTGCTGTATGAACTTTGACTTTCAATCCCAGGATTTGGCTGCTGCGGCGCAGGAAAAGTGCGATGCACTGTTGGTGCTGGTTCCCGATGGCGTACGGACCGGGCGCAGCCCCTTGGACCTGCTGGTGGCCCAGGCCATAAAGGACGGCGACCTCGACACCAAGGGTCCCAAGCCGCTGAGCGCCTACCGAAGCGGCCAGGTCAAAGCCGATCGCCTGGTGCTAGTGGGTATCGCCGGCGGTTCTGCGGCGCAGGTCCGGGCGGCGGTTGCAGCGGCGCTGGCCTTGGTGAAGTCCCCCAAACTCAAACGCCTGGTCGTGGCCTTTGCCGCGCCAGCGCAAGAAGCCGCTTTGCGCGCTGCTGCGGTTGCGGTGGCCGATGGCAGCTATGTGTTCACCCATACCAAGTCCAAGCCCACACCCCGAACTTTGACGGCTGTGCGTCTGTGCGCGCCGGAGTCGACAGTCTTTGCGGTGCAAGGGCGCACCGATATCCAGCGGCGCGTAGAGGCCACGGTGGCGGGTATGGAGCTGGCCAAGGAATGGGCCAACCGGCCTGCCAACCACGCGACGCCGACCATGCTGGGCAAAGCCGCACGCGACCTGGTGAAGGCAGCGGGCTCATCACGCTTCAGCTGCGAGGTGCTGGGGCCGGCGCAGGTGGCGAAATTGGGTATGGGTGCCTTTATGGCGGTGGCCCAAGGGTCCAGCGAGCCCTTGCGTTTTATTGTGCTGCGCTACAACGGAGCGGCCAAAACGGCGGCGCCGACGGTGTTGGTGGGCAAGGGCATTACCTTTGACAGTGGCGGTATTTCCATCAAACCATCCGGCGAAATGGACGAGATGAAGTTCGATATGTGCGGGGCTGCCAGCGTGCTGGGTACCTTCAAAGCGCTGACCCTGCTCAAACCCAAAATCAATGTGGTGGGCTTGATCCCGAGTTGCGAGAACCTGATCAACGGGCAGGCGGTGAAGCCGGGCGACGTGGTGACCAGCATGAGCGGCCAGACCATTGAGATTTTGAACACCGATGCCGAAGGCCGTTTGATTTTGTGCGATGCGCTGACCTATGCCGAACGTTTCAAGCCATCGGTGGTGGTCGATGTGGCGACCCTGACCGGCGCCTGCGTCGTGGCCTTGGGCAGCATCCGCTCCGGTCTGTTCTCTCCTGATGACGTGCTGGCGAAGGCCTTGTTGGAGGCCTCGGAGCGCTCCCAGGATCCGGTATGGCGCATGCCCTTGGACGATGACTACGCCGAAGGCCTCAAGAGCAATTTCGCCGACGTGGCGAATATTGCCGGTCGCATGGCTGGCTCGGTGACAGCGGCCAAATTTTTACAGCGATTTGCCGAGAAATTTGCCTGGGCGCATCTCGATATTGCCGGCACCGCCTGGAAGTCGGGCCCACAAAAAGGTGCGACCGGCCGGCCGGTTCCGACTCTGGTGGAGTTTGTTTGCAGCCGCAGTGAAAACGCATGACCGACGTGGTATTCCACTATGGCGTGGCGGATAAATCGGACTATGCCATCCGCCTTGTGCGCAAGGCTGTGCGCAGTGGCTTTCGGGTGCGGGTAGCCCTTGCGCCCACCGAGATGGCGAGCTTCAGTGCGCGGCTGTGGGCGATGGCACCGACCGGATTTGTGGCCCATTGCGATGATCAGGCCCCGGCTTCACTGAAGCGGCGCAGTCCGGTGCTGCTGGGTACGTCGGGCGCAAGCGATGAGCCGGAGGTGGCGGTTTTACTCAACCTCACTGACGACATGCCGCAGGATCCGCAGCGCTACCAAAAAATTCTGGAGGTCATCACGACCGATCCGACAGACCGACAGCTGGGTCGCACCCGCAAGCGCGCCTATGACAGTGCCCAGTGCCCGGTGGTGATGCACGATGCCGGGGCTGTGCAGACAGCGGTTGTGGCATGAACAAGCCCGCTGCCGATACCTCCATCCTGCCGATGCCCGATGCGGTCCCGACTCTCAGCCGGGCCGTTCGCAAGAGCCGTCGCGCACCCGTTGCGCTGCGTCCCATGGACCCTGCGATCTCGGGTTTGGAGGCTGCACTGCACAAGGCGGTTGAAACTTTGATCCAAGAAGAAACCCAGCGCATGAGCCGTAGGGTCTACGCCCGTCTGCCCGGGACCATCGCCCGTCTGCTGGCAGTTTCAAAGGGTTGACAACTGATGGGCGGAGGCCTCTTCGCTGTGCTGGCGCTGCCCGCCGATCTCCTGTAGCATGACGTTCATGGCTTTCCTATCTCGCATTGACCGCATGGTGTTCGTTCTGCTGGGTGTGGCAGCGGCAGGATTCGTTGCGGTGGCCGATGCGAAAGACGCCAAACCCTATGAGGTCGTCACGGTGACTTGTACCCTTGACAGCCGTGACACCAACCCCACAGGAATGGGGCTCACAACCTGCCGTTATGTTTGCGACGGTGCTGATAAGAACAAAGTCTCGCGGGTCTACATGTCTTCGACTGCGGTATGTCCCAAGGTGGTCCAAGAGAAAGTCAAGCAGCTCGTTCGTTGACGAGCCGCAGCCCGCACGGTCTGCAGCGCACTACTTTTCGCGCCACGCCAGCACAGCGTACAGCGCAAGGCCGATGGCGATACCCCAAATCAAATCAATCGCCAAGGTGGCTGTTGCCGTGAGCAACAAAACAGCCCCTTCACTGCGCGTGGTTTGCAGCGAACGCTGCAAGGCCT
>CANIRI010000232.1 GCA_947469815.1 Comamonadaceae bacterium
CCACCTCGCCGCCCCCGCCGGGTTGCAAACGCCCGATCAGGGTGTTGAGCAGGCTGGCGTCGCCGCTGACGTCGTAGACGCCACGGTAGTTTTTGCGGCTGTCTTCATCGGGGTGGACCACCGGGTAGCCGTGGTTCCCCGCACGCCGCGCCGCCTGCGTTTCCCAGACCGTGGGCGGCGGCAAATCCAGCGCCAGGTTCAGGCGTGCCAGCAAGCGCCCCATGACGCCGTGGCCGATGATCAGGTCGGGCACGCCCAGCGGCAGATCATGGCGCCCGCCCGACATGGCGTGGTAAGCAGTGGCAGCGAGTGCCAGCAGCACGCCGCGCGCGCCAATGCCCGCAGGCAAGCGCACCGCGCGGCTGTCCGCGAGGATCAGGCGCTCGGCGGAGCCGCCAAACACATTGGCGGCCTCTTTGAAGCTGTAGGAGCCCGGCACAAACACGGTCTCGCCAATCTCCAGCTTGGCGTCCGCACCCCGGCGCACCACGGTGCCCACGGACTCGTAGCCCGGTACCAGCGGATAGGACAGGCCGGGGAAGGGCGGCATGGTGCCGTCCCACAGCAGGCGCTCGGTGCCGGTGCTGATGCCGCTGTAGGCCACCTCCACCTCCACATCGGCGGGCCCCATGTCGGCGAGTTGCAAGCTTTGCACCGCCAGCACCTGGGGGCTGACGAAGACGATGGCGCGGGCGTGTTGCGGGGCGACGGTTGGCATGGAACAGGCCTTAGTTTGCGGTTGACAGGGGTGCCGACGCTGGCAAGCCGGACGGGCCAGCAAAATATTTTTCGCTTAAATCCCGATTTTCGGGAAAACCGCCTTGACTATCGTCAGATTCTTGTTACAGTAATTTACATCAAAAGTGTCAATTGGAGTTGACAACATGGAAAATTTACTTGCATCGATTCAGGGGCCTGCCGATCTTCGACGCCTGCCGCGCGCGCAGCTGCCGGCCTTGGCGGCTGAGTTGCGGGCCTTTTTGCTCGACAGCGTGTCCAAAACCGGGGGACACCTCAGCTCCAATCTGGGCACTGTCGAACTGACCGTGGCCTTGCACTACGTCTACAACACCCCGCAAGACCGCTTGGTGTGGGACGTGGGCCACCAAACCTATCCGCACAAAATTCTGACCGGCCGGCGCGAGCGCATGTCCACCTTGCGCCAGCAGGGCGGCTTGAGCGGTTTCCCACGGCGCAGCGAAAGCGAGTACGACACCTTTGGCACCGCCCATTCGTCTACCAGCATCTCCGCCGCTTTAGGGATGGCCGTGGGCGCGCAGCACCAGGGCTCGGACCGCCATGCAGTAGCCATCATCGGCGACGGTGCGATGACGGCGGGCATGGCCTACGAGGCCATGAACAACGCCGGTATCAGCAAAGCCCGCATGCTGGTGATCCTCAACGACAACGACATGTCGATCAGCCCACCCGTGGGCGCGCTCAACCGCTATTTAGGCAAGCTGCTCAGCGGCTCCTTTTATTCTGCGGTGCGCGAGACCGGCAAGGTCGTTTTGCAGGTGGCGCCGCCTTTGCGCGAACTGGCCAAGCAGATCGAAGCGCAAGCGCGCCGCGCCGCCGGCTTCCCTACCATTTTCGAAGAGTTGGGTTTCAACTACGTCGGCCCGGTGGATGGCCATGATGTGGACGCGCTGGTCAACGCTTTGCACAAAGTGCGCAATGCCAGTGGCCCACAGTTTCTGCACGTGGTCACCCAAAAAGGCCATGGATATGCTTTGGCAGAGGCGGACCCGGTGACCTACCACGGGCCGGGCAAGTTTGATCCCGCAGTGGGCATCAAACCCGCTGGCGCTCCGCAAAAGCCGACCTTCACCCACGTGTTCGGCCAATGGCTGTGCGACATGGCGGCCTGCGACCCCAAACTGGTTGCCATCACCCCCGCCATGCGCGAGGGCTCGGGCATGGTGGAGTTTGACCGCCGCTTCCCGGATCGCTTCTACGACGTGGGCATTGCCGAGCAGCACGCGCTGACCTTTGCCGCCGGACTGGCGTGCGAAGGCATGCGACCGGTGGTGGCGATTTATTCCACCTTTTTGCAGCGCGCCTATGACCAGTTGATCCACGACGTGGCCTTGCAAAAGCTGCCCATGGTGCTGGCGCTGGACCGCGCGGGCATCGTCGGGGCCGACGGGGCCACGCACGCGGGGGTTTTTGATATTCCCTTTCTGCGCTGTGTGCCCGATGTCAGCATTGCCTGCCCGGCCGATGAAAACGAATGCCGCCAGTTGCTCACCACCGCGTACCAGCAGGACCACACGGTGGCGGTGCGCTACCCGCGCGGCGCGGGCGTGGGCGTGGCGGTGCAGGCCGATTTGTCGCCCCTGCCCTTTGGCCAGGCCGAGCAGCGGCGCAGCGGAAAAACCATCGCCATTCTGGCCTTTGGCACCCTGTTGTACCCGGCGCTGGCGGCGGGCGAAGCGCTGGATGCCAGCGTCGTGAATATGCGTTGGGCCAAGCCCTTGGACACCGCCATGCTGGACCGCATGGCCGCCGAGCATGCGGCGCTGGTCACGATTGAAGAGGGCGCGCTGATGGGTGGCGCAGGTTCGGCGGTGCTCGAATACCTGGCCGATGCCGGCCGGACGATTCCGGTGCTGCGCCTGGGTATCTCTGACGCCTTCACCGAACACGGTGACCCGGCCAAGCTGCTGGCGCAAATGGGACTGGATGCCGCCGGTATCGAGGCCTCGATCCGCACCCGCTTTGCGGACCTGATGGAGCGTGCCCGCCACCCGGCGGTCTACGACGTCAGCAAACGGCGGGCAGCCTGAACATGACGGTCTGGACCATCGGGCTGAACCACCACACGGCACCGGTGGATGTACGCGGGCGCTTCGCGTTCGCCCTGGACCAGATTGGCCACCATCTGGACCATTTGCGCAGGGCCGTCAGCCCACACCTGGAGGCGGCGATTCTCTCTACCTGCAACCGCACCGAGATGTATTGCTCCGGCGGCCCCGAGCACATGCCGCAGACCCTGGACTGGCTGGCCCAAGCGGGTGGTGTGCCAGCGCAGGAACTGCGCGAATACAGCTACAGCCACCAGGACGAGCATGCCGCGCGCCACGCCTTCCGGGTCGCCAGCGGCCTCAATTCCATGGTGCTGGGCGAGCCGCAAATTCTGGGGCAGATGAAAGACGCGGTGCGCGCCGCCTCGGACGCGGGCGCTTTGGGCACCACACTCAACCAGCTTTTCCAGCGCTCGTTTTCTGTGGCCAAGGAAGTGCGCAGCGCCACCGAAATCGGGGCCCACTCCATCAGCATGGCCGCCGCTGCGGTGCGCCTGGCCGGGCAGTTGTTTGAAAACCTCGGCAGCACACGCGTCTTGTTTGTCGGCGCAGGTGAGATGATTGAGTTATGCGCCACCCACTTTGCCGCCAAGAAACCGCTGTCCATGGTGATCTCCAACCGCACCCGTGCGCGCGGCGAGCAGTTGGCAGCACAGTACGGCGCGCAGGTGATGGCGCTTTCCGAATTGCCCGACCGCTTGCACGAGTTCGACATTGTGGTGAGTTGCACCGCCAGCACCTTGCCCATCATTGGTTTGGGCGCAGTGGAACGGGCTTTGAAAAAGCGCAAACGCAGACCCATGTTTCTGGTCGATCTGGCGGTTCCGCGCGACATCGAGATGGAGGTCAAATCCCTCAACGACGCCTACCTGTACACGGTGGACGACCTGGCCCATGTGGTCAAAGCCGGTCAGGAGCAGCGCCATGCGGCGGTGGCGCAGGCGGAGTCCATCATCGACGGCGGGGTCAAAGCCTTTTCCCACTGGCTGGATCAGCGCGGTACCGTGCCACTGATCAAGCAGGTGCAGGAGCAGACCGACCACTGGCGGCGTGCCGAATTGGCGCGGGCGCTGAAGCAACTCGAGCGGGGCGAGGATGCGGCTACCGTGCTGGAGACCATGTCGCGCGGCCTGACCCAAAAAATGCTGCACGGCGCGCTGCACGAGTTGCGCAGCGCCGAGACCGAGGCCCGCACCCAAGCCTGCGGCAGCGTGCAACGCTTCTTCCTGGGCCGGCGGCGCTAGCTGTACGACTGGGCGCACCATGCTGAGCGTGCAGCAGCTCGCCTGCGAGCGCGGCCGCAAGCGGCTTTTTTCCGATCTGAATTTCCAGGTGCATCCCGGCCAATGCCTGCATGTGCAAGGTGCCAATGGCGCGGGCAAGACATCTTTGCTGCGCATCGTCTGCGGCCTGGCGGAGGCCCTGCAGGGGGAGATCCACTGGCGGGGTCAGGACACGCGCGTAGACCCCGGCGCATGGCGCGCCGAGCTGGTGTACCTGGGCCACACGCCGGGCCTGAAAGATGAGTTGAGCGCCGCTGAGAACCTGCACTTTCAGAGCCAGATCGACGGCTGCTCGCTGTCCCGTGCGCAAATCGACGGCGCGCTGCAGCGCGTGGGGCTGGGGCGGCA